>LGTG01000251.1 GCA_001190015.1 Candidatus Burkholderia crenata | reverse complement strand
GCCTTCGATGTGCTCTGCAATTTCGATTTGTGCGCCGCGATAGTGTAACTACGCTCATGGGTGGCGAACAGATTGGTGCCGTCGAGAATGCGGACTTGCTGTGCATCGGCCTGTACCGTGAGCGTGCGGCGCACGTTTCGCATTTCTAATCGACGCCGCCATCTGGCGCCGCTTTCTGACCGCCGTTCACAACCAGAGAAGAGATAACTGACCACGCACGCCAACGCGGCATACACGCCGATCTGAGGACCAAAGAGTTCGATTGCCATCACCGTCGACGCGATCGGGGGGTTCGCCGCACCGGCGAACACGGCGACAAAGCCGAGCCCCGCGAGCACCGGTACCGGCAACGCAAGGATGTGGCCCAGCGCATTGCCAAGCGTGGCGCCAATGTAGAAAGAAGATAGAAGAGCGGAGTCACCTCGCCGCCCTTGAATCCTGAGGCAAGCGTGACCACGGTAAAGCCGAATTTGCCAGCAAAGTCATAGACCGGCAATGGACCATTGAAGGCTTGCACAATGGTCGGTATCCCCAGACCCAGATACTGCGGAACGTTCAGGACGGTGACGGCGCCGCCAAGCACCGGCCGGAAAGGCGCATAAGCGATCTTGCGTTTGATGAGTGCCGACAATGCATGTGTCGAGTCCGCGAACAGCATCCCCACGACACCGAATGCAATGCCGGCAATAATCGCCGATCCAAACCCGAGCGCTGTGACGGGCGGCACGAACGGAATCGTATACACGGTGTGGTGAATGCCCCATAGACGGCACACCGCGTCGGCTACGACCGACGCGGCGAGACACGCGAGCAAGGCGTCATAGCGCAGGCGGCCGATCGCGAGCACCTCGAGGCCGAAGATCGCGCCGGCGAGCGGCGTACCGAAGACCGACGAAAAGCCCGCTGCAATGCCGGCCATCAGCAGGATGAGACGGTCCTCTCGACCCAGATCGAAGAGATGCGTGACCCGGGTCGGCCAGAGCCCCGCCCATCTGCACAGCCGTGCCCTCGCGACCCGCAGAGCCACCGAACAAATGGGTGATCACTGTCGCCGCCAACACCAGCGGCGCCATGCGCTTGGGTACAATCTTCTGCGGATCGTGAATCTCGTCGATCAGCAGGTTATTGCCGCCCTCGACGCTCTTGCCAATGCAGTGATAGACCCAGCCGGTCAGGAACCCTGCGAACGGCAGCAACCAGACGAGCCACGGATGACCCACCCGTGTGTCGGTGGCACGGTCCAACGCAAAGAGAAAAAGCGCGGACGCAGATCCGGCAAGGGTGCCGAGCACGGAGGAAAGCACCAGCCAACGCGCCAGATACGGCTGTGAACGGCGGTCAGAAAGCGACGCCAGATGGTGGCGT
>LGTG01000250.1 GCA_001190015.1 Candidatus Burkholderia crenata | reverse complement strand
CCATTTAACACTTCCAAATTTCGAGATGTTGCAACGACCGGTTGAATTCACCCGCACCTCACCCCGCCCGCATGCATCGATTCGATCAGGTCACCCAGTTCCTGCGGCAACGCGGCCATGATGCCGAAACGCTTCACGCCCGCGCTCATTCCACCGCCTGCAACTTAGCCACCGCCAGCGCCAGCCACTTCTCGCCGTGGCGTTTGAAACGAATCTGTGCGCGGGCATCCGCGCCCGCCCCTTCGAGTCCAATCACCGTTCCTTCGCCAAACTTGTTGTGAAACACGGCCTGACCGACCTTGAAACCGGCGTCTGCGGCGCGCTGGTTGTTGGCGAACGCCGGCAGTGGTTTGCCGGGATCGGCGTACGCGGCGCGTTCCTTGTCGGGCCGTGCGAACCAGTCGCGGCCCCAGCCTGCGTTATCCGACCGGCCGCCCCAGCGTGCACCCGCCTCCACCTCCGGCGTGAGCCACTTGAGCGAACCTTCCGGGAGTTCATCGAAGAAACGGGAGCGAATGTTGTAGCGTGTCTGGCCATGCAACATCCGGCTCTGCGCAAACGAAAGATACAGCCGCTCCTTCGCTCGCGTGATCGCCACGTACGCCAGCCGCCGCTCCTCTTCGAGCCCATCGCTTTCCTGCGCGCTGTTCCCGTGCGGGAACAGCCCTTCCTCCAGGCCCGTGATGAACACCGCCATGAATTCAAGACCCTTGGCCGCATGCACCGTCATCAATTGCACCGTGTCCTGACCGGCTTGCGCCTGATTATCGCCGGCTTCAAGCGATGCGTGAGACAGGAAACCAGCCAGCGGCGTCATGGTGTCGGAATTCTGCGCGGAATCGGCGGGGCTTGGCCGGTCGAGCACGTCGACAGACGGATCGTCGGTCGCCAAGCCGATTTCCGGCGCGTTCGGCGCGCCCGGACGAAGGGGGATGGAACGCGCGGGGGTATCAAGCCCGTAGCCCTCCTCCTGCACAAACGCCGCTGCGGCGTTCACTATTTCCTGCAAGTTCTCCAGCCGGTTCTGACCTTCGCGCTCGTTCTCGTAATGCGTGGCGAGACCACTTGCGCGAACCACGTACTCCACGGTTTCCGGCAGGCTCATGTGCTGGGTTTCAGCGCGCATCCTGGAGATCAGTTGCGCAAACGCGCCGATGCTCGAACCCGCCTTGCCCGTCACATAGGGAACGGCAGCGGCCATCGAGCAATTGTAGAGGCGGGCGGCGTCGGCCAGTTGCTCGATCGACCTTGCCCCTATCCCGCGCATCGGAAAATTCACGACGCGGGAGAATGCGGTGTCGTCGTTCGGGTTGTCGATCAGGCGCAGATACGCCAGCGCGTGTTTCACTTCCTGGCGTTCGAAGAACCGCAAGCCGCCATACACACGATACGCAATGCCCGCGTTCACCAGCGTGTGTTCGATGGTCCGCGACTGCGCGTTGCTTCTGTACAGGATGGCGATCTCGCCGCGAGCAGCTCCTGTATGGATCATCGCCTTGATCTCCTCGACGATCCACCCCGCCTCCTGCGCATCGGTCGCCGCCTCATAGACGCGCACGGGTTCGCCGTGGCCGGCGTCGGTACGGAGATTCTTGCCAAGCCGCCGCGAGTTCTTGGCGATCAGGAAGTTGGCGGTATCGAGAATATGACCGTGCGAGCGATAGTTCTGCTCGAGCTTGATCATGTTGCGCACGTGGTACTCGCGCTCGAAGTCGTGCATGTTGCCGACGTTCGCGCCGCGAAATGCGTAGATGGACTGATCGTCGTCGCCGACCGCGAAGATCGCGTTGTGCTCGCCGGTCAGCATTTTCAGCCACGCGTACTGCAGTTTGTTCGTGTCCTGGAACTCGTCGACGAGGATGTTTCGAAAGCGCGCCTGATAGTGCGCGCGCAGCGGCGGATTGTGCGCGAGCAGTTCGTAGCAGCGCAGCAGCAGCTCGGGAAAATCGACGACACCCTCGCGCTGGCATTGTTGCTCGTAGGCTGCGTACAATTCGACGAACTTCATGTTGAAGGAATCGGTCGCGTCGACGCCTTTCGGGCGCAGCCCTTGTTCTTTCGCGTTGTTAATGAAGTACTGGAGATTTTTAGCCGGATATTTCTCGTCATCGATATTCAGGCCCTTCATCAGCCGTTTGATGGCTGACAACTGGTCGGACGTATCGAGGATCTGGAACGTATGCGGCAGGCCCGTGTCGCGGAAATGTGCACGCAGCATGCGGTTGCACAGGCCGTGGAACGTGCCGATCCACATGCCACGGGTGTCGATAGGCATCATCGCGGTCAGGCGCGCCATCATTTCCCTGGCGGCCTTGTTCGTGAAGGTGACGGCGAGAATGGTCGTTGGCGACGCGAATCCCTGCTGGATCAGCCAGGCGATACGTGTGATGAGTACGCGTGTCTTGCCGCTGCCCGCGCCCGCGAGGATAAGCGCCGGCTCGTTCGGCAGTGTGACGGCGGCTAGCTGTTCAGGGTTCAGATTGGCGAGCAGATCGGGCATGGGGGAGTTTTCCGGTAGGACACGTATTATAAATCGGAGGAGGAGTGGTCGTTGGCACTTGGGTTTGGGAAGGAGTGTCTGAATTTTTGTGTGCGAGATCGACATAGGGGACGACCATAAGGCCGTACCCCTGCCA
>LGTG01000249.1 GCA_001190015.1 Candidatus Burkholderia crenata | reverse complement strand
AAATTTCGAGATGTTGCAACGACCGGTTGAATTCGCCTGCCATTGCCGCCTATCGAGCGCATGAGCCGTGGTCCGGCGAGCTCTGTCGCCACGTTGCTCGACGACGGCAAACCGATCTCGCTGAACCTGAAAAATGCCGACTTGAGCGCCGTGCTGCAAACTTTCGCGAAGTTTTCGGGTGTCAACATTGTCGCGAGCGAGAAGATCCGCGGGCTGGTCTCGCTAAATCTCGTGGCGGCGCGCATTCGACACGCAGCTCGACGTCCACGGCCTCGCAATGGAGCGTCACGGCGAGGTCATCTGGGTTGCACCGCTTAGCGAACTGGCAGCGCGCGAGCGCCTTCGCTACGAAGCGCACGCCCGTGTGCGGCCGATCTCGAACCGCTCGGCAGCTGCACGTTCGTTTTAAGCTACCCGCGTGCCGACGACGTGCGCAAGCTCCTGACGGGCTCGGGCAGCCAGCGGGTGTTATCGAAGCGCGGTTCTGTCATGGCCGATGCCCGCACCAACCTGCTGTTCGTGTGACTGACCTGGAGGCCCGCGTCACGCAGATCGCCGAGCTGATCGCGCGGATCGACCAACCGACGCCGCAGGTGATGATCGAAGCGCGCATTGTGGAAGGGGACACCGGTTTTTCGCGCAATCTCGGTGTGAAGTTATCGATGACGCCCACCGGCGACTCCACCGCGCGCGGTCTTGTGGCGGGCGCGGACGGCGCAGTATTCGATTTATCGGCGCGGCCGATTGGCGGGTTCGACGCCGCGCCCGCCGGCCTGACGCTATTCGCCGCGCAGGCTACGCGCTTGCTGAACATCGAGTTGAGCGCGCTCGAAAACGAGGGGCGCGGTCAGATTGTGTCGAGCCCCCGCGTGATCACGGCGGATCGCGTGAAGGCGGTAGTCGAGCAGGGCACGGAATTACCGTATCAGGCAAAAAAGTGGGCAACGGCGTGTCGGGCGTCCAGTTTCGCCGGGCCGCGCTGAAACTGGAGGTCGAGCCCCAAATTACGCCGCATGGTCACGTGATCCTGGATCTCGATGTATCAAAAGACAGCGTCGGTGAGCAGACGGCAGCCGGCCCGGCGATCAACACCAAGCATGTCCAGACGCGCGTGGAGGTGGAGGACGGCGGCACGGTGGCAATAATCGGCGAAATACACTGATGAACGCGAGGATGTCACGAGGGTCCCGCTGCTCGGTAAAATCCCGGTATTGGGTTGGCTTTTTCGTCACACCGCGCGCCGCAATTCACGCAGCGAACTGGTCATTTTCATCACCCCACATATCGTTCCGGCGCTTCTGTGAAGGCCGCCGGAAAACCTTCCCGACTCGACAAAGCGGCCCTTTTGCCCTTAAGCTCCCACACGAAAGGGACCAGAATCAATGCACAAGGAAGCGAGTTGGAAGCCGGGCAAGTGAACGCGAACGTATTTTTTGTCGGACTCATGGGGGCTGGAAAAACCACCGTGGGGCGGGCGGTCGCGCGCCGGTTACAACGTTCTTTCATTGATTCCGACTACGAAATCGAGGCGCGCACAGGTGCGCGCATCGCGGTGATCTGGGAGGTCGAGGGCGAGGAAGGCTTCCGGCAGCGCGAAGCGGATGTGATCGACGAGTTGTCGCGGCGCGAGAATATTGTGCTGGCGACCGGCGGCGGCGCGATTCTCCGCCCGGAGAATTGCGAACATCTTAAGAGTCGTGGGTTGGTGATCTACCTGCGCGCCACGCCGCACGAATTGTGGCAACGTACGCGGCGCGATAAAAACCGGCCGCTGCTGCAGACCGACGACCCGCGCGGCAAGCTGGAAGCGCTCTACAAGACGCGTGATCCTCTGTATCAGGAGTGCGCGCATTTCATCGTGGAAACCGGCCGACCGACCGTGAATAACCTCGTCAACATGGTGTTGATGCAACTGGAGATGGCCGGCATTGTCAAACCGGCTACGTCATAATGTCCACCATGATTACCGTCAACGTCGAACTGGGTGATCGCGCCTACCCCATCTATATTGGCGCCGGGCTGATTGGCCGGACCGAACTGTGCGCGCTGCATATTGCTGGCTCGTCGGTCGCCATTGTCACCAACACGATTGTCGATCCGCTGTACGGCGAAGCGCTCCGCGCCGCGCTCGCGCCGCTCGGCAAGACAATCACGACCATCGTTCTGCCCGACGGTGAGGCGCACAAGAATCTCGATACGCTCAACCAGATTTTCACCGCGCTGTTGGCCGGCCGCGCCGACCGCAAAACCACGCTGATTGCGCTGGGCGGCGGGGTGATCGGCGACATGACGGGTTTTGCCGCTGCCAGTTATATGCGTGGCGTGCCCTTTATCCAGGTGCCGACCACGCTGCTCGCGCAGGTCGATTCGTCTGTGGGCGGGAAGACTGGCATTAATCATCCGCTCGGCAAGAACATGATCGGCGCGTTTTATCAGCCGCAAGCGGTCATCGCCGACATCGGGGTGCTGCGCACGCTGCCACCGCGCGAACTCGCAGCGGGAATCGCGGAAGTGATCAAAACGGGCACTATTGCCGACAGCGAATTCTTCGACTGGATAGAGGCGAACATCGGGGCTTTGAACGCATGCGATCCGACTGCGCTCGCGGATGCGGTGAAGCGCTCATGCGAAGTGAAGGCTTCGGTGGTGGCCGCCGACGAACGCGAAGGCGGCTTGCGCGCCATTCTCAATTTCGGCCACACATTCGGTCATGCAATTGAGGCCGGCCTTGGTTACGGGGAGTGGCTGCATGGCGAGGCAGTCGGTTGCGGCATGGCAATGGCAGCGGACCTGTCCGCGCGGCTCGGCCGGCTCGATGAAACCTCGCGTGAGCGGCTTACGCAGTTGATCGCCGCGGCGAAGCTACCGGTCAAGGCACCGGCGCTTGGTCCGGATCGTTATATCGACTTGATGAAGGTCGACAAGAAAGCCGGAGCAGGCGAGATCAAATTCATCCTGCTCGAGCGTTTTGGCAATACAAAGATCACGGGTGCGCCCGACGAGGCAGTGCGCGCAACGCTCGCCGCCAGCGTCTGACGCGGCGGCGTTCAGCAGCGGGTTGTTGCGACGAGGCTCAGTCGCGAGACATCCGGGTTCACCCATGCGCTGACTTTCGTGAGACCGGCTGACCGTCGGCCGTAGCCACCGCGGCAGAGAACGCCACAGCTCATGGCCACAAGTGAGCCGCAAGACATTCCGGATTTAAAGCCATCCGCGCCGGCTTTGTTGACGCTGTGTTGAGGCACGGCCGTCGCCATGAAGAGGGTGATGGTGATTCGTAGCAACTGCCAAGCTGCGAGAGATGACAGCTTGGGGCATCACGCTGTCTCTCCCGGGCGCCGCGTCGAGGCACAGCCGTTGCAGCAGGAAAAAGGACCAAGTCAGGACCAAGCCAGGACCAGGCAAAAACGAAGCTAACAACGAAACGATGATGATTCGGAGCAGCCGGTGAGCGACAAGACATTCCAGTTTCCCAGCATCACGCCGACGTCCTTCGCACTCGAGGCGCATCTCGCCCCGTATGCCGCGCATTCGGCCGAGTCTCGTGGCCGACGCTTCGAAGAAAAACCGCTCGCTGCGCGCACCGAGTTCCAGCGTGATCGTGATCGCATTGTTCACTCCACGGCGTTCCGCCGGCTCGAATACAAGACACAGGTTTTCGTGAATCACGAAGGCGATCTGTTTCGCACGCGCCTGACGCACAGCCTGGAAGTCGCGCAGATCGCCCGTTCCGTGGCGCGTAACCTGCGCGTGAACGAAGATCTGGTCGAAGCCATTTCGCTGGCGCACGATCTTGGTCACACGCCGTTCGGCCATGCCGGGCAGGATGCACTGCATGAATGCATGCGCGATCACGGCGGCTTTGAACACAACCTGCAGAGCCTGGTGGTGGTCGATGAGCTGGAAGAACACTACGGTGCATTCAACGGCCTGAACCTCTGCTTCGAAACCCGCGAAGGCATTCTCAAACACTGCTCGCATGAGAATGCGCTGAAGCTCGGCGAGTTGGGCGAGCGGTTTCTGAATCGCAAGCAGCCGTCGATAGAAGCCCAGATCGCGAACGTCGCCGACAAAATCGCCTACAACAATCATGACGTCGACGACGGCCTGCGCTCCGGCCTTATCACCCTCGACCAACTCGCCGATGTCGCTCTGTGGCAGATGCACTACGAAGCAGCGCGCGGGGAGTATCCGGATATTGAAGGACGCCGGCTTATTCACGAGACCATCCGCCGAATCATCAACACGTTGATCGTGGATTTGATCGACTCGACGAGCGAGAACCTGGCGCGGCTGAATCCGCAATCGGTCGACGACGTGCGCGACGCCCCGGCGCTGGTCACCCACAGCGAGACAGTCGCCGCCCAGGCGACCGAACTCAAGCGCTTCCTTTACAAGAACCTGTACCGCCACTACAAGGTCATGCGGATGGCTAACAAAGCGGGGCGCGTGGTGAGTGGCCTTTTCAAGGCGTTTAACGACGACCCGCGCCTGCTGCCGCCGGCCTATCAGGCGCGCGGGCCGATTGCGGAAGAGTCGGCCAACGACCCCCGCGGCAGCGAGAGCGCTTCGGGCAGCCCACAAGCAGCGCGCCTGATCGCCCATTACATCGCGGGCATGACGGATCGGTACGCATTAAAAGAATATGGACATCTATTCGTCATAGACGACAATTAGAAGAATGCCGCGTTTCAGGCGCGTTCCGCGTTTGTCCCAATCAGAAAAATTCCACCGGGGTTCAAGGACTTGCAATTACCCATATTTTTCGGTGAGTTCGAAACCGAGCAGGATATCTGTAAGCCTTACCAATCCTCGCCAGATAACGATATTGCCCGGAGGAGGATCATTGGCTCGGGCCTGATAGCGACCCAGTTGGGCAAGTTTGACGGTATAATGGGGTTCGGCGGTTGAAGTCTTCGCGGTATCTTTAACCAACTGATCAAGCAGCTGTATTTCAGTTGGTGTCATCGCGATTTCGGCGGGGAGCTGCGGGGCAGCCCGGGTTACCGGCGGTTTCCCGAAGAAAAGCCCGCTTACGAGGGAGGAA
>LGTG01000248.1 GCA_001190015.1 Candidatus Burkholderia crenata | reverse complement strand
GATCTGTGCTTCAAGTTCGGTTCCGATGGTCATGGGTCATGGTATTCCGCATCCAACGGGTCCTGCACGAGTTGATGCCGTTCTGCTCCTTGATCCGCGCAATGCCCATGGCGCCGTCGCTGCCCATGCCCGAGAGGATGATGCTGATTGCGCGAGCCCGGTGCGCGTCCGCCAGACTCCGGAAGAACAGATCGATCGCGACTGGCCGGCGTCGCGATTGATCGCTCGGGGTGACCCGCAGACAACCCTCCGAGAGCCATAAATCGTTCGCCGGTGAAATCAGGTAGACCGTGTTCTTTTCAATCGGCGTGGTGTCGAAGACCTGCACAACCGGCATGGTGACTGAGCGTTGCAGCACTTCGTCAACATGGCTCGCGTAGTTAGGGGATATATGCAGCACGACGACGAACGCCATGCCGCCGTCCGCCGGCATGCCCTGCAGCAAGCGCATCAACGCCTGGATTCCACCCGCCGACGCGCCTATGCCGACAATGGGGAACTCGATTGGATGCGGATTGGGCAACGAGTTCGAAGATGAAATGAGCTGGGCGCCGGGCTGCTTTTTAATGGTCATCGGAGGCTCCTTCCAGACACCTGCAAACCGCCCGGTTAACAGCGATTTGCGACCCAGGTTCCTGGCCATCCGCGCCGGGTGTCCTTCCGACTCGCGAGATAGAAACAGGTAATAACGAAGTAATGGTCTTCTGGTTTATTTAAGCAATATTAATCCTTATCGGCGACGCTGGAGGAAAGATTCTCCATTAACCACGCTGTTTAATTCATGCAAAATTATCTACCTCCGCGCAGTGAAACCTCTAAACCTGGATTCGGTAGAAATTATTACGACCACGGACGATCAACGAGAAATTATCGGTATGTTTTATCGATAAACGGGCAATATCTAAATCGGCAATAACGACACACATCTAATCAACATGAATTAGCATGTTCGGCCGGTTTATCGTTTGCGCGCAATCAACGCCTCCGCGCCCCACGGTCACCAAGGTAACGCGACACGACGTAACACCGTAACGGCTGTAACGCGCATTGCCGTAACTCATCATTTTTTATTACCTTAACTACCTTACATTGCCTGTCGATCCTTGCCAGTGAAGGATCCACAGAGTTTTCCCCGAGCGCGGCCAAGAGTGGCACAACTCCTGCGTATGACCTATCAAGCCGGGCATTGGCCAGTGCAGCGGCGAAGCGGCTCTTGTCGAATGGATCAGAGGCCGATTTTGATGAAGCACTATGCCGCAATGGCTTATACAACGCATATAAAAGCGTTGAACCGAACGGCAATAACCAGCGACCGCAAAAATGACGGCACTACCGGGGAACACAATAAATCATCAACTCATAGAAACCGATCTTGCGCATCTGGAACGCATAATCAACCGGATTGCATCAAGTCATGGCCTGTCTTTATCGTATTGGAGACAGCGCGTGGATTGCGTATTGTCGATGAGCCTCATGCCGGCGCAACGCAAGCGCATAGGCCATATAGACGCCGTCATCTCGATGCTTGAGCAATCGGTTTCGGGCAAGACCCCGCACCTCAATTGATGACTCAGCAAGGCCGACAGGCCACACGAGTGCCTGTCGACAACCCGCTGTCTGGATCGACCCGGGTTGAACCAAGTCTTTCCGCAGCAGATTTTATTGAATATCGCATTTGATAATAGAGCATATTTTCACCATCTTCCAATATTAAACAGTGCTGAAAATTCCTGCGATCATTGAGATTCGAGGGTGAAATCGCGACTGACAAAAACGATCGTTCTTTAATAAAGCTGGACACGGTTAATTTATGTTTTTAATATCAGTAGGCTGACCCTCAGGCGAAAACCGAGACGAAAGCGCAAACGCCCCCAACGTCACAATGTCCGACACTCGCTGAACCAACGCAACGATTGGCGCGTTTTCCGGATGGATTGTCACGGCATCCAGGCCGCGACCGCCTCGATGAAGCTCCATGAATCCCGGTAGCATTCAAACCCCATTGAATCGTCAGGACCCGCGTGCCGTCTTTTTTCATCGATCGTCCGGTTTTTGCGTGGATTGTCGCCCTGGCCATTTTCGTGGCCGGTGCGTTGGTCACGCCCTTTTTGCCGGGCGCGCAATATCCGTGGCTAGCGCCGCCGCGCATTGTGACTGCCGCGATGTATCCTGGGGCGTCGCCGGAAAGCGTGGACAACAGTGCGCGCCGAGCGTTGGCTCAGCGGAACTCTGGGACGCCGGCGAGGCGCTGCGGGTCTGGATCGATCAGATGAAACTGCGCGAATACAACCTGGCCGCCGCCGACGTAACGCAGGCCATCGCGGCGCAAAACGCGACAGTCACCGCCGGTACGCTCGGCGACGTGCCGTTCGTCACCGGCCAGCAACTGACGGCATCGGTCACGGTCAGGGGGCAATTGATCTCGCCAGCAGAATTCGGCGAAATCGTGCCAAAGGCGCGCACGGACGGATCGCCTGTGCGGCTGAAGGACGTCGCGCGGGTCGAGCTGGGCCGCGACAGCTACGCGTCGTTTTCGCGGCTGAACGGCAAGCCGGCGGCCACGATTGACATTCGCCTGTCGCCGCAGGGCAACGCCATGGAAACCTCCGGCGCGATCCGCGCGAAGTTCGCGGAATACTCGCGCAACCTGTCGCCAGGCATGGCCGTGGAGATCCCGTTCGACAGCGCCAAGTTCGTCCACGTCGCGCTGCACGAAGTGGTGCTGACGCTGTTCGAAGCCGTATTGCTGGTGTTCCTGGTCATGTGGTTGTTCCTGTGCGACTTGAGTTATGCACTGGTGCCTACCGTGGTTATTCCGGTTGCGCTGACCGGCGCGCTACTGGCGCTTTATGTGCTCGGCATGTCGATCAACGTGTTCACCATGTTCGCGTTGGTGCTGGCGATCGGGACCCTGGTCGACGATACCATTGTCGTGGTCGAGAACGTCGATCGCGTGATGCGTGAAGAGGGTCTCTCGCCGCGCGCCACCACACGCGGGGTGATGCAGCAGATGGGCGACGCGATCGTCGGCATTACAGCTATGCTGACCGCCGTGTTCGTGCCGATGGCATTTTTCCCCGGCAGTGTCGGCGGAATTTACTGGCAGTTCACGGTTGCGATGATCGCGTCAGTTCTCGTCTCTGCGTTCACCGCCCTTTCGCTCACGCCTGCGCTGTGCGCAAACTTGCTGAAAGCGCCACCGCAGAGTGCCTTGTGGCATGGCGCTCACGGGTCCCACAGTTCGCACACGGCCGGTGGCCGCCCGTTCGGCTTTACGGTGGCCTTCGACTGGACCTCGCGGGGGTATCGCGGCCTTGTTGCGCGCGTGCTGTCGCGAACGTGACGAGCGTGGTCGGCTGGAGTTTCCAGGGCAGCGGCCAAAACGTGGCCATGTGTTTCGTCGACCTGAAGGACTGGTCATCCCGCGATACCGACGCGGCCACTCTGCGCGACACGCTGAATCGCTCGCTCTCGAAGATCATGGATGGCGACGTGGCCGCCCAGATGCCGCCATCGGGTGCCCGGCATGGGCCATTCGGAAGGCTTTGTGATGCGGCTGGAAGATCGCGGCGGCATTGGCCTGGCAGCGCTCACCGCCGCGCGCGAGCGGCTCTTCGAAAAGGCCCGCAACAACCCCACTTTCGCCAAGGTGCATTCGGAAGCGCTGCCGGACGCGCCGCGTATCGTGCTGGACGTCGACCGCGCGAAGGGCCTATGCGCTGGGCGTTTCGTTCAACAAGATCGGCGACGCGCTCGGGAACACCTTCGGCTCGTCGTATATCGACGACTTCCCGTCGGGCGGCCGTATGCGCCGCGGGGCAGATGGGGCCGTTGCGTCGGTGGCGTCGTTGCACTGGACGACCGGCTCGACGGTCCTTACGCGCTACAACGGCTCGCCTTCACTCGACGTCAGCGGCCGCCCGACCAACGGCACCAGTTCCGGCGCGGCAATGGCTGAGATGGAGCGGCTGGCGCAAGCCTTGCCGGTGGGCGTGGGTTTCGACTGGACCGACACTGCGCTTGAAGAGAATCGCGCCGCCCGTTTGACGCCGGTGCTGATCGGCTTGTCGCTGCTGGCAGTTTTCATGGCGCTCGCAGCGCTTTACGAGAGCTGGACCATCTCGCTCGCGGTGCTGACGATCGTGCCGCTGGGGGTGGGTGAGGTGCAGTGATCACGATGCTTCTGCGCGGCATGCCGAACGATATCTACTTCAAGGTCGGCATGATTACGGTGATTGGTTTATCGGCGAAGAACGCGATCCTGATCGTGCAGTTCGCGCGCACCTTGTACGCCGATGGCACGCCGTTGACGGAGGCAATCGTGGTGGCGGCAAGTGGGCGCTATCGTGATGACATCGGCGGCGTTCGTGCTGGACGTGGTGCCTTTGCTCGTGTCCACCGACGCCAGGGCGGAGAGCCGCCGGTCGATCGGAACCGGCATGTTCGGCGGCGCCATTAAGGCGACCGTGCTGAGGCTGGTGTTCACGCCGCTGGCGTTTTACATCGTTGTGTCGGGGCAGCGGTATATCCAGCGCGGGGTGAAGTCGATGACACGGGACAAGGCAAAGGCGAACGCTGAGTCCGAGGTACCCGGTGGCGACATTCAAGGTTCCCAGGAAGGATAGGTTTCGCTCGCGCTGCGGCATCGCCTTTCCCCCTATGCGATTCCCTTATGAGATGGCAGCAGTCTCGCTTCAGTCTCGCGTACTTCCACGCGTGTTAGGAGGTACGTCATGAAATTTCCAGCGGGATCCGTTCAGACGCTCAGTTCGGCCGCATCGACGGTGTTTTCCATCGGCATCGTGTTCCTCGGTTACTGGGGTATCCACGAGGGCTCGCATTGGCGCTCCGGCGACATCTCCGTCGCCCTGCTGGCACTCGCCTGTTTTGAATGCCTCGGTGCGGTGCCCTGGCTCGCCACGTCTCCAAAAGAAGGCCCCGACGATGAATCCCGCCTGCGCTCGCACGTCACGCGTTTCTGGGTGACGTAGGGGCGCTGTGGCTGGCGATCGTCGTGTCCGTGTTCACGCAGCAATGAGGACGCTCGCTCCGTTGCGCCTGTCGTCGTTACGCTCATCGGGTCTCTTCTCTTCCTCGGCACCATTTCGTCATGAAGATACGAGCAGGTCTTGTCGCCGAACTCGGGGTCAATCTCCTGCGGCCGTGGCTTGCGTATCGCCTCGCGTTGCCGCATTGGGGTGAGCTCGGCGCACTGTACGCGTCGGCGGTCCCGCCTATTGTCTGGAGTCTCGCGGAGTTCGCAAGAACACTGGTGCTGCTCGGGATCGCGATGTCAATCGTGCTGATGGCGCTCGGCGGCAGTCCGCGGTTGCTGCTGATGTGCAAGTCGATGGCGTCCGGCGCAATCGGCGTGGTGTTCCTGCTGTCGCTCGCGATGCGGCGTCCCCTCCCTTTTATCTCTTGCGCGCAACCATCGCCCGTAAAGCGGAAGGTGGCGCAGAACGCTTCGAAGCGCTCTGGAACGAGCGGCCACTCCTGCGTCGATCGATTCGCCTGATGAAAGCAGTCTGGGGTCTCGGCCTGACCGGTGAGAATGCGCTGCGAAGCTGGCTGGCGTGGCACTGGCCAATCAAGCGCTTCCTGATGGTTTCGCCGTTCATCGGCTACGCTATCTACGGCGCGCTCACGGTCTGGACTGATGTATCGCAAGAAGCTGCAGAGGCGCGCCACAGCGGCGCCTGGAGCGCCTGTTCGTCGATAAGGGAGCTGGCTTCCCCCAAACGAAAACGCGCCCCTGGTCTTCAGCCCAAGGACGCACATCGATTAAACGGAAAAACCTCAGGCTGCCTGCTGCTGATACTGGATACGGTGAAGGTTCGCGTACAGCCCGTTCAAGCGCAGCAACTCGGCATGACTGCCTTGCTCCGCAATTTTTCCGACGTCCATCACCAGAATCCGGTCGGCGCGCTCAATGGTCGAAAGCCGGTGCGCGATCACCAGCGTCGTACGCCCTTTCATCAACGTTTCCAGTGCTTCCTGCACATGCCGCTCGGACTCGGAGTCGAGCGCGGACGTGGCTTCGTCGAGGATAAGAATAGGCGCGTCCTTGTAGACCGCCCGCGCGATGGCCAGCCGCTGCCGCTGGCCACCCGACAAGCGCATGCCATTGCCACCCACACGAGTGTCCACGCCGTCGGGCATGGCTGCGACAACATCAGCAAGATTCGCCGCAGCCAGCGCCGCCATCACCCGCTCGCGATCATGCGTCTGGCCGTACGCGACGTTGGCGGCGATCGTGTCGTTGAAGAGCACCACGTCCTGGCTCACCATCGCCATTTGTCCGCGCAGATCGTGCAGGCTGTACTCGGGGAGCGGCACACCGTCGACCAGCACCGCACCGCCGACGGGATCGAAGAAACGCGGCAGCAAGTTGACCAGCGTGGTCTTGCCGCTTCCCGACGCACCGGCCAGCGCCACCATCTCGCCGGGCGCGACCTTGAACGAGATCGCGTCGAGCGTTGGCTGTCCGGCCCCATACGTGAACGACGCCTCGCGGAACTCCACCTCGCCGCGGGCGCGCTTGAGCGGCCGGCCGCCGCCTTCGGGCTCGGCCGGTTCATCGATAAGACCAAATATCAGTTCCGCCGCCGTCATGCCGCGCTGCAGCGGCTGGTTGATATCGATCAGGTGTTTGAGCGGAGAGATCACCAGCAGCATGGAGGTGACGAACGCCACGAATCCGCCGACGGTGGTCTGGTCGTTCGCCGACTGCACCACAGCGATGGTGATCACGATCGCCAGCGCAATCGATGCCAAAAACTGCGTGAGCGGCGGCGCAAGCCCGCCGGACACCGTCATGCGCATTTGGTAGCTGCGCAGGCGATTGCTCATGCTGGTGAAACGGTCGTTTTCGTAGCGCTGGCCGTTGTGCACCTTAACGACCTTATAACCGCCAACAGTCTCTTCCACGATGTACGAAAGCTCGTTCGTCAGCAACTGCGACTCGCGATTGAGCCGCCGCAGCCGCCGATTGATTTTGCTCACCAGCCAGCCGATAGCCGGCAGGATCACCGCGATCACCAGCGTCAACCGCCAGTTGAGGATAAACAGGTATCCCAGCAGGAATACGACAG
>LGTG01000247.1 GCA_001190015.1 Candidatus Burkholderia crenata | reverse complement strand
TAATGAACCTGGCAGTTTGGGCCGGTGTCGGACCTGTTTGTTCGGCGGTAGGTAAAACCTTCTTCTACCGCATTCCGACTCTTGCGTTACCCCCTTAAGAAACGAGCTGCACCGGGCGCGTCTGCACTCGCCCTTCGGGCTCCTTCCGACGCACCCGAGACCTGCTTATCGGCACCTCTGCTGGTCGTCAAAAGACCGTTCTGCAAAACAAAAGATCGTTTCGCATTTCTGATCGACGCCGCCATCTGGCGTCGCTTTCTGACCGCCGTTCACAATAGGTGCATCCCGTCATGGTGACTGAGCTAAAGCGCTGCTGCCAGCGCCATACGGCTTGTTAACTTCATGTTTCACTTCACAAAATTACGGCAGGCTGTTGTTCGAAAAAGCCAACAGCCTGCCCGCTACACGCCATTGCTTAAGCGTTTCCCAAATCCGCTTCAATGATTCATTTCGACCTTCCTCGCTGCATCGCTCAAAATCCTTAGAGTGCCGAACTAAACGCCTGCTCGAAGCGCTCGCCGATCTCGGCGCGGGTAGGCGCGTATGTCTGCGGCCCCTGATGTTCGATTTTCAGCGCACCCATCAGGCTGGCGAGACGGCCTGTTTTTGCCCAGCCCAGCTTGTTCTCGATGCCATACAGCAAGCCACCGCGGAACGCGTCGCCGCAACCGGTCGGATCGACGACCTTCTGCGTCTTCACGGCCGGAATTTCTTCGATACCTTCAGCGTGCAAAATCTGCGCGCCATGTTCGCCGCGCGTAATTACGAGTGCTTCCACACGGCTCAGCATTTCGTCGATCGACCAGCCGGTCTTGTTGCTCAACAATTTTGCCTCGTAGTCGTTTACTGCCACGTATGTAGCAAGTTCAATCATGCGACGAAGTTGCACACCTTCGAGAATCGGCAGGCCCTGGCCCGGATCGAAGACGAACGGCACGCCCGCCGCCGCCAGTTCCTCGACGTGCTGGCGCATGCCGTCGGCGCCGTCCGGTGCCACGATACCCAGGGTGACGCCCTTGGCTTCCCCGGCGTGGTTCAGGTGCGAATCCATCATTGCACCGGGGTGGAACGCGGTGATCTGGTTGTTCCCGAGATCGGTGGTGATGAAGCATTGGGCCGAGTGCTGGTCGGGCAGCACGCGCACATACTCTTTCGACAAACCCAGCGCATCGAAACGATCGAGATAAAGCTGGGCGTCGGCTTGGCCGAGGGTCGCCATGATCTTCGCGTCGCCACCGAGCAGGTTCAGCGCGTACGCAATGTTGCCCGCGCAGCCGCCGAAGTTGCGCCTAATCGTGGGGACAAGGAAGCTGATGTTCAACTGGTGCACCTGGTCCGGCAGGATGTGGTCGCCGAAGCGGCCCTGGAATGTCATGATGTTGTCGTAGGCGAGCGAGCCGCAGATGAGCGTAGACACTGGCGAAATCCCTGAAAATAAATCGATAAAAGTGCGCGCAGGTTTGAATTCCTTAGCACGTGCATGCTCGCATGAAACGCTGCGCATTCGTCACGCGGCGGGTATTCCACCTCGTCACGGATGCGCATGTCGCGTACGGTCTTGCGGGTAGAAGCCGTTACGGTTGACTGAATAACCGTAACGGCTTTAGGCATGTGTCCGGCGCGGCGAGCAGTGGATCGGGATGCGGCTCGCCGCCGGTCAAAGGCAGCAGGCCGCAACCGGCCTGCGCTCTTCGACGTGCCTACTTCAACGCGGCCAGCGCTGCGTCGTAGTTCGGCTCGTTCTTGATTTCCGGGACGAGTTCCGAATACAGCACCTTGTCGTTTTCATCGATCACCACCACTGCGCGCGCCTTCGGGCCCGTCAGCGGTCCGCTCGTGACATCGACGCGTAGGCCTTCGCGAAGTCGTGGCCGCGGAACGTCGATGCTGTCACCACGTTCTCGATACCTTCCGCCGTGCAGAAGCGCGTTGCCGCGAAGGGCAGGTCGCCCGACACAACCACGACCACGGTGTTGTCGAGTCCGGCTGCGGCAACGTTGAACTTGCGCGTGGAGGTGGCGCACGTCGGCGTTAGGTTGCCCAGGTTCTTGCCGACCAGGGTGAAATCGGTTGCTGCACCAGCTGCCGGGAACGTGCCTGCCACGTCGATCGGGTTGCCGCCGAGGGTAACTTGGCTCATGTCTACTCCAGAAAGTGTCTGCTGTTCAGGGAATGCGCGTGTCAGGGATAAAAGATCTGCACGCGATAATTCGCCGCGCCCGCGTCGCCGGTATCGAGCCGAACGATTACTTGGCTGCGTACTGCGCGCGGGCAGCCTGCACCGATCACCGTGCCTGGACGCGCGTAGTCTTGCAGCCACAGGACACGCCGGATCGCGACGTTATTCTTGTCGTCGAGGAGAGTGAGCTCCAGCGCCGGATACGCGATCGCCACATCGAAGCGATTGCGCAGCGAGAGTTTCAGTTCAAGCTTGTGCGAGCCGTCCACCTGGCGCAAGATCGGAGTTCTCGGTCTGCAAGCCGTCGATATCCCGCGGCGGCGCTACTACGCAGCCAAGCTGCTCGCAGGCTTGCGCGAAAAGCGGTTGCGAGGCGGGCCAGTAGACCATCACGGTCTCCCGTTCCCACCATGCGGCCTGCGCGAGCAGCGTGATGAGCAGCACGAGTGCAATCAGCGAGCCGATGATTGTCCACACGATTCCCGAACGGGCCGGCGCGCGCGTTTCACGGATAACTGGGAACGGTTCAGCAGCCGGCTCGGACGATGCAGCCGCATTGCCGAAATGCGGCTCGGCGGTGTCTGCTGCCCACGGCGCGGCGGGTTCGGAACGGGAGGCGGTATCGGCGGGGCTGCGGGGTGCGGACGCTTCCGGCTCCGGCCGCGGTGCGCTCCGGCCGACGAACGGCTCGGTGCGCAACTCGTTGAGCGCTTCGTTTTCAGTTCGACCGATGAAGGGATCGGTCGCGATGCCTTCAGCAAATCGCCTTCCGTACAGCGCACGAACGGGTCGACGCGTTTGGGGTTATCGGCGGGTGCTTTCGCCTGTGCTTCGGCTTCAGCGCGATTGACCGCTTGCCACGGAGATCCGGCGCGTCATTTGCCCGGAAAATTACTCTCTGCGCGCGTGTGCGACAGCGCTTTGGCAGTAGCGAGTCAAGCGGTTCCTCGCTGGCTGACGGAGTTTAAGCCGCTTCGGTTTGAGGCGCGAGGGCGGTATTGGAGACGAACGGGTGCAGTGGAATGCCCAGCGCGTCACGCTTGCCGCTCGCGACCTCGGCGCTCGACTTCTCTCCGCCCAAGGGCTCGCCGGGTCTGCGCCGTAATTCGGCGCGGTTGTGGCTAGCGCGGTCAGGACGATTTCGTCGCGGTCGAATTGATAATGCGGCGCCGAAGATTTCCTGGCAATGGCCGCAATGCACGCGGTCGTCATGCGGCGCGAGTAGATGCGGGTCCAGACGGAACACCGTTTCGCAGTGGGGACGCGGGTTGCCAGCGCCATATGTAGCCGAAGGCCAGAGGCCGGTAGATGGACGATGGCGCTATTCTAAAGGCTTTCGCGGCGGGTACCCGCAAGACACACCCAGCCTTCGTGTTCACGCCATACGCTGATGTCGATCCAGCGTGCATAGACCGCCGCCACTTCGTCCGCCTGGCGAGCCAGAATACCCGACAACGCAATGCGTCCGCCCGGTTTTACGCGTGCTGCAAGCATTGACGTCATCAGCTTCAGCGGGTTCGACAGAATGTTCGCGACCACGATGTCAAACTGCCCTTCGGGGAGATCGGCGGGCAGGCCGTAGGTGACTTCGGCGCGATTGTGCTCGCTATTTTGACGCGCGGATTCCACGGCTTGCGGGTCGATATCGATACCAATCACCGGGTTCGCACCGCATTTCTTCGCCAGGATCGCGAGGATGCCGGAACCGCAACCGTAATCGAGCACGGATTGGTTTTGCGCGACCGATTGCTCGAGCCATTCCATGCACAACCGCGTGGTCGGATGGCTGCCGGTGCCGAACGCCAGGCCCGGATCGAGTTCGAGCACGAGCGCGTCGGGATCGGGCGCTGCATGCCACGACGGCACGACCCAGATCCGCTTGCCGATAGGAATAGGATCGAACTGGGATTGCGTGAGGCGCACCCAGTCCTGATCTTCCACATCGCGCAGCGTGAACGCCGGCGCGTCCTTCAAGCCGATTTCATTCGCCGCCGCCGCGAGCAGCACGGCGGGATCGGCGTTATCGGCAAGAAGGGCGACTACGCGCGAGCGTTTCCACGCCTTTTGATCCGGCGTGAGGCCGGGCTCGCCGAACAACGGCTGTTCGTCGGGGGTATCGGCATCGGCATCTTCCACTGATACCGA
The DNA here is from genome assembly GCA_001190015.1 of Candidatus Burkholderia crenata. Taxonomy (GTDB): domain Bacteria; phylum Pseudomonadota; class Gammaproteobacteria; order Burkholderiales; family Burkholderiaceae; genus Caballeronia; species Caballeronia crenata. The sequence goes on along the minus strand of LGTG01000247.1, from coordinate 10,295 downwards.
CAGCGCGCCCAACTCCAGCAGCGCATCCGACAACGCTTCCGCGTGTTCCCGGTCCAGCTCGGCGATCAATTCCCGGTAGCTCATCTTGAAGCCTTGCTTATTGCGTTATTGCGCCGCGTCTTCTGCCGCGACGGCAGCTGCCGCCTTACGCGCAGCGAGCTTGTTTTCGAGATAGTGAATGCTCGTGCCGCCTTCGACGAACTTCGTATCGATCATCATCTCGCGATGCAGCGGGATGTTGGTCGAGATGCCTTCTACGACCATTTCCGACAACGCAATGCGCATGCGGTTGATCGCCTGCTCGCGCGTTGCGCCGTACGAGATCAGCTTGCCGATCATCGAGTCGTAGTTCGGCGGCACGAAATAGCCGTTGTACGCATGCGAATCCACACGAATTCCCGGGCCACCCGGCGAATGCCATGACGTAAGACGTCCCGGCGACGGCGTGAATTTGAACGGATCTTCCGCGTTGATCCGGCATTCGATCGCGTGACCGCGAAACACAATGTCTTTCTGGCGGAACGCGAGTTTTTCGCCGGCTGCAATATGAATCTGTTCCTGCACGATATCGACGCCGGTAATCAGCTCCGTCACAGGATGCTCGACCTGAACACGCGTGTTCATTTCGATGAAATAGAACTCGTTGTTCTCGTACAGGAATTCGAACGTACCCGCGCCGAGATAACCCATCTTCTTGCAGGCGTCGGCGCAACGATCGCCGATCCGGTCGATCAATCGACGCGCAATACCCGGCGCCGGCGCTTCTTCAATCACCTTCTGGTGACGGCGCTGCATGGAGCAATCGCGTTCACCGAGCCAGATCGCATTGCGGAACGAATCGGCGAGAATCTGGATTTCGATATGTCGCGGGTTCTCCAGGAATTTTTCCATGTAGACCTGCGTATTGCCGAACGCGCGGCCGGCTTCTTCGCGGGTCATGTTCACCGCGTTCACCAGCGCCGCTTCGGTGTGCACCACGCGCATGCCGCGACCACCGCCACCGCTTGCTGCCTTGATGATCACCGGGTAACTGATCGTGCGCGCAATCTTCACGATTTCCTTCGGATCATCGGGCAATGGGCCTTCCGAACCCGGGACGCACGGCACGCCCGTCTTGATCATCGTTTGCTTGGCGGAGACTTTGTCGCCCATCAGGCGGATGGTTTCGGGGCGCGGTCCAATGAACGTGAAGCCGGATTGCTCGACGCGCTCCGCAAAATCCGCGTTCTCCGACAAAAAACCGTAGCCGGGGTGGATCGCTTCGGCGTCGGTGACTTCGGCCGCGCTGATCAGCGCCGGCATGTTGAGGTAGCTGAGGTTGGACGGAGCCGGTCCGATACACACGGCTTCATCGGCCAACTTCACGTATTTGGCTTCTTTATCGGCTTCCGAATAGACGATAACCGTCTTGACGCCTAGCTCGCGGCACGCGTGCTGGATTCGAAGCGCGATTTCACCACGATTCGCAATGAGGATTTTTTCAAACATAGCAAGGTTTCGACTCATCGATGAAACGCCGGGACGGTTGTCCGTAGCGTTCCTGGGAGATCGGCGGCGCGTCTCGCCGGTTAGTCTGGCTAATCAGGTGAGCGCCCGGGTGCTGCGGCCACAGGTTGGGCGCATGGGAAATGAATACGCTTTCGAATACGCTTTCGTCTGGTGGCATCGCGGGAAATCAATCGCCGATCACGAACAGCGGCTGACCGTACTCGACAGCCTGGCCGTTCTCGACCAGGATTTCCTTCACGACGCCCGACTTGTCCGACTCGATTTCATTCAGCAGCTTCATGGCTTCGATGATGCATAGCGTCTGGCCTTCCTTGACCGTATCGCCGACCTGCACGAACGCATCGGCGCCTGGCGACGGCGCGCGGTAGAACGAGCCGACCATCGGCGACGTCACGACGTGGCCTTGCGGCACGACGGCAGCCGGCGTAGCCGGCGCGCCGGCGGCACCCGCGTTGCCTGCTTCGCCCGGCTGACCGTATTGCGGCGCTTGCTGCATCGGGCCTTGCGGCATGTACTGCGGGGCTTGTATGTAGACCGGCGCGACATTCTTGACGATGCGAACCTTGCCTTCGCCTTCGGTGACTTCCAGCTCTGAGATGCCGGATTCCGAGACGAGGTCGATAAGAGTTTTAAGTTTACGAAGGTCCATCGAAAATTCCCCTTTCAATGCTTGGTGACCGGAAGCATTTTCCGGTGCTTGACTTGGTAGTTGGGTGCTGCCGACGGGAGCGTTGTCCAATGTTGCGGACGCGCTCCGCATCGCGTTGTGCGAGCAGTTCAATTGCCTTGAGCGGATCGCGACTCAAACGCGTGGCTTTTCAGCAGGATGCATAGCAAGACGCTCGAGAGCGAAATCGAGCGCGTACAGATAGCCTTTCCAGCCCAGGCCGCAAATCACGGCTTCGGCCAGATCGGAGAAATAGGAGTGATGCCGGAAAGCTTCCCGCTTGTGCACGTTCGACAAATGAATCTCGATGAACGGCAGCGCTACGCCCGCGAGGGCGTCGCGGATCGCGACGCTCGTGTGCGTATACGCAGCGGGATTGATCAGCACGAAGTCCACCTGTTCGGTCCGCGCCTGCTGAATACGGTCCACAATCGCGCCTTCATGATTGCTCTGGAACGAAGACAATTCCGCGCCGGCCGCCTGTGCCTTGTCTGCGAGCGCCTTATTGATCTCTGCAAGCGTTACCCGGCCGTAGACATCCGGTTCGCGGGTGCCTAGCAGATTAAGATTTGGGCCGTGCAGCACCAGTAGTCGTGACATAGTGGCTTTGGTTTGTGCGGAGTTGGGCGCACTTTAGCGCTCTTTAGAGAATTTTGTCTAGTTTTACGACCTGCCGGAGGGCAGGTTCAGGCACTCGGGGAGGTCGTATACGCGCATTTTGCACGTATTGTCGTGCAAAGTTTCTTGAAATGACGGTATCTCCCGGCGAACGATATCGCCTTGCGCGGGAACAAACGGCTGTCTTATAAGGCGTCGAGCGTCGCTTTCAGCTCTTTTGGATCGACTTCGCCGAGTTTTGTCGAACGAATCACCCCTTTCGCGTCGATGACGACGGTGAAGGGGAGCGCACCCGCGTTATTGCCGAAACTGCGCGCGAGGTCGGCACCGCCGAAGCCCGCTACGTAGATGGGGTAATCGACGGGTACCTTTTGAAGAAAGGCGTTTACGTTTTTCTCGGAATCGACGCCGAGACCAATGAACGTGATACCTTTCTTCTCATATTCCCGATGAAGCGCCGCCAGTGTCGACATTTCCTTCACGCAGGGGCCGCACCACGACGCCCAGAAGTTCAGCACTATCGGCTTGCCTTTGAACGAGGCGAGCGCTTGCTGTGTTCCGGCAGCATTTTGCAGCTGAGTTTTCCAGAGATCATCGACGGCGTTGCCGCTTGCTTTCGACGTGAATTCGGCTGCCTGGTTAGTTTGGCCACCGATTATCAGGTGGCTGGCGTAGAAACCGCCGCCGGTTGCCACGATGGCGACTACAAGGGCAGCAGCAACAATGCGCATGGAATTCATAGGGAGGTGGCCGGTGTGGGGGCGGGCGGCTCGTCGAGCAAGGCGCGCACGGCGGAGACGCTTGCACGTGCAAGCCTTCCCCGGCCGTCCGCGCGAACGGCGCCGCGCAGGTCGTTGGTGTCGTAGAGCGCGATATGAATGCCCATGGGTTCTTCGTCGCGCGAGGTGCGCATCAGGAAGCCCAGGGTTTCAACGTAACCGCGGCCGGCAAAATGCCGCGTCTCGGAGACGTCGTATTGAACATTCGCGTTCAGGAGATATATAGCGACTTCCTTTGGGTTATCGCAGAAGCATTGCAGGTGGATATCCGAGCGCTCGCCTGCGGTGCCGTTCAGCACTGCGCCGGTCAGGTAGGGATTGAACAGTTGGAGCCGTTGCATCCATTCGAGTGCGGCTTCGCGCATGCGGCGCAGGACAGCGGGCTGGCTTTCGCTCTGAAAGATCGCCTGGTATTCGCGGATTTCTTCTTCGATCTGGCCATTATCCGGTAGCCATTCGCCGCCAATGCGCGTTTCGCCGACGACCTGCCGGGCGGCTTTGCGCTTGGCGGTGGAATAGTCGAGGCCGTCTTCGGCGATCAGCCGTGCCGCTGCGATGGCGATTTCCTCGCGCACGCGCTGCGGATCGAAATGTGATTTGAAAATCATGGAGGAATGATACCGGAGATAGGTTTTCGATCGCGGGCGTACCGACGAAACCCCGGGCCGCCGGCAAAAATTCGCGCCCATCCGTCGGTTAAAATGTACCGCTCCGGAGCGCCGGAATACCTCACTCATTCCCCCGTGCTAACGGCCCTCCCGCCACGAACACACGCTTTATGCACATTCACATCCTCGGTATCTGCGGCACATTCATGGGTGACCTCGCGGTCTTCGCCCGCGAAGCGGGTCACCGCGTCACCGGCTGCGACGCCGGCGTCTATCCGCCAATGAGCACCCAGCTCGAAGCGCAGGGCATTGAATTGATCGAGGGCTACGGCGTCGAGCAAATCGCGCTCGAACCAGATTTATATGTAGTGGGCAATGTAGTTACGCGCGGCAATTCCCTGATCGAAGCCATTCTCGATCGCGGCTTGCCCTACACGTCCGGCCCGCAATGGCTGGGCGAACACGTGCTGAACGGAAAATGGGTGCTTGCGGTTGCCGGCACGCACGGCAAGACCACCACCAGCTCCATGCTGGCTTGGCTGCTCGAAGACGCCAGCATGAATCCGGGATTCCTGATCGGCGGCGTGCTCCTGAATTTCGGCATCTCGGCACGGCTCACGGATTCAAGTTTCTTCGTGATCGAAGCCGACGAATACGACACGGCTTTCTTCGATAAACGCTCCAAGTTCGTTCACTATCGCCCGCGCACGGCAGTGCTGAACAACCTTGAATTCGATCACGCGGATATCTTCCCGGATCTCGGCGTTATCGAGACCCAATTTCATCATCTGGTGCGTACAGTGCCCGGCGTCGGGCGGATCGTGACGAACGGCCGTGAGCTCGTGCTCGAACGCGTGTTGACACGCGGCTACTGGTCCGGCGTCGAGCGCTTCGGCGTGCAAGGCGGCTGGGAAGCGCTGCCGGCGAGCGACGGTGTTGCCGTCGACGAGCAGTTCGCCGTTTACTGGGAAGGTGAGCGCCTGGGCGTGGTCGACTGGCAAGTCCAAGGCGAGCACAATCGAATGAATGCGCTGGCGGCGATTACGGCGGCGCATTCAGTGGGCGTTCCGCCCGTGCAGGCGACGCAATCGCTGAGCACGTTACAGAACGTGAAACGCCGGATGGAAGTGAAGGGCAGCGTGGACAGCGTGACCGTCTACGACGACTTCGCGCATTACTCCACCGCGATCGAACACAATGAAACTTGGCACCATGAAGGCGCAATTGCCGGTCAGTCTCGCCGACGCCGACCTGGTTTTCGGCTACGGCGCGCACGAAGGCCGCGACAAGTTCGGTTGGGACCTGCACGCGGCGCTGGCGCCGCTCGGCAACAAAGCCCAGGCGTTCAGCGACCTCTCGGCGCTCGTCAAGTCGGTCGCCGCCGCAGCCCACCCGGGGAACCACGTGCTCGTGATGAGCAACGGCGGTTTCGGCGGCGTGCACCAGAAGCTGCTCGATGCGTTGTCGGCGCGGCCGGTTACCAAGGAGCGGGCGTGATTCTTTATCTGCATGGCTTTCGGTCGTCACCACAATCGTTCAAGGCTCGCGTGATGCGCGCGTGGCTGGAAGAGCAGGGACTGATCGACGAATGGCAGTGCCCGATGTTGCCGGTGTCGCCTAAAGAAGCCATTGCGCTTGCCGAAACGCTCGCGGCGCAAGTCCATCACGACGAGATCACGCTGATCGGCAGTTCGCTCGGCGGGTTTTATGCAACGTGGCTTGCCGAAAAACACGGCTGGCGCGCGGTCCTGCTGAATCCGGCGGTCGTGCCGCAAGAGGACCTGAGTGCCTATGTTGGTGAACAGTCGCTGTGGCATGGCGGTGGCACTATTGTGGTCGAACCGCGTCATATCGACGAATTGCGTGCGCTTTCCGTTCCATCGATCACCCGGCCGGACCGCTACTATCTGATAGCGGCCACCGGCGACGAAGTGCTCGACTACCGCGCCATGCTCGCGCATTACCCGGACGTACGGACCACGCTGATCCAGGGCAGCGATCACGCGATCAGCGACTTTTCCAGTTACCTGGACCAGGTGCTCGCGTTCTGCGCGGCCCGGCCGCCTGCTGTCACGGCCTGACGATCCTGAGCGTATCTTTTTATTGTGGACTTGACGCTTCGTGCGGGACGCAAACCCGACCGGACGCCACGTCGACCAACAGTCTTTCGAGAGTATTGAGTGAACGTTTTTTTCGAGGAATCGGGTAGTTTCAAGGCCGGCGCTGTTCTGTCCAAGCAGAACGACGCGTTTCAGGTCGAGTTGCCGGGTGGGCGGCGCGCGAAGGTACGTGCCAAAGACGTATTGATCGAATTCGAGAAACCGAACGCCGCTGACTTGATGCAGCAGGCCGATGCCATCGCACAGGAGATCGATCTCGACTTCCTGTGGGAGTGCGCGCCGGATGAAGAATTTCCGTTTGCGAAACTGGGCGCGGATTATTTCGGCGATAAATTCGGTGCCACCGAACGCGCTGCGCTCGTGCTGCGCATGCATAGATCGCCGGTGTATTTCCACCGCAAGGGGCGCGGGCAATATCAGCGCGCGCCGCAGGAACAGTTGCAGATGGCGCTGGCCGGGCTGGAAAAGAAACGGCAACTGGCGCTGGTGCAGGCGGGTTACGAAGCGGAACTGGTTGCTGGAAAGCTGCCCGAGGCGCTGGCCGGAAAGGTGATCGGTTTGCTGACGAAGCCGGACAAGAACTCTATCGAATATAAGGCGCTTGAAGCGGCTGCCGCCGCTCGCGGGATTTCGCAAGCGCGGCTGATGCTGGAAGTGGGCGGAATTCCGTCTGCGCGCGCGCTGCACGAAGCGCGTTTCCTATCGGAATTTTTCCCGCACGGAACAGGCTTCGCGCCGGTCACCGTGCCGCCGCTCCCCGACGATCTGCCGGAAGCGGACGTGCAGGCGTTCTCTATTGATGACGTCACCACCACTGAAATTGATGACGCGTTCTCCGTCGAGCATCTCGCCGATGACCGCGTGCGCGTCGGTATCCACATCGCGGCGCCGGCGTTGGGGATCGCGCGCGGCGACATGATCGATGCAATCGCGCGCACACGGTTGTCCACCGTGTACATGCCCGGCGACAAGATCACCATGCTGCCGGACAGCGTCGTGGACGCGTTCACGCTGACTGAAGGCGGATTGCGGCCGGCGTTGTCGCTGTACATCATCGTGAATCGGGAAACGCAGGAAATCGTCGCGACCGAAACGCGCGCCGAGCGTGTGTTCGTGAAGAACAATCTTCGACACAACCATCTGGACGAGCACGTCACCGAGGAATCGCTCGCGGCGGGTAGCGGCGAGTACCCGCACAAGGACGACATCGCGGTGCTGTGGCCGCTCGCGCAGGCGTTGTTCGAAAAGCGTCAGGAAGCGCGCGCGGCGTACGGTTTGCGGCGCGAAGTGCAGCGCAATAACGACTTCAATTTCTATGTGGAAGGCGAGCACATCACGATCGCGCCGCGTCGACGCGGATCGCCGCTCGATCTGATCGTCGCCGAGCTGGCGATTCTCGCGAATTCATCGTGGAGCGCGTTTCTCAACGATCACAGCGTGCCGGGGATCTACCGGTCGCAGCGCGGATTCGGCGCGCCGGGTCCGAAACGCACGCGCATGCAGACCACCCCTGCGCCGCACGAAGGGCTGGGCGTTGCGCAATATGCGTGGGGCACGTCGCCGCTGCGCCGCTATGTGGACCTGGTCAACCAATGGCAATTGCTCGCGTGCGTGCGGCATGGCGTGAAGGCTGCGCTGGTCGCGCCGTTCAAGCCGAAAGACGCTGATTTGTTCGCGGTCGTGCAGGGCTTCGATGACCAGTATTCTGCGTACGCCGATCATCAGCGGCGCATGGAATATTTCTGGTGTCTGCGCTGGTTGAAGCAGGAGGACAAGAAGCACGTGGTGGCGTCGGTGGTGAAGGACGATCTCGTGCGCCTGGATGAAATCCCGTTGATGCTGCATGTGCCCGGCCTTGGCTTGTACGCGCGTGGGACGAAGGTGATGCTCGACGTAGTGGGCGTCGACGAACTCACGGTCGAGGCGTCGTGCCGTTTGCTGCATGTGATCGATGCCCCCGCACTGGCGTCGGCGCAAGGGGCCGAAGCGCAGCAGGACGAGATGGAAGAAAAACTGATCGAAGCGAAAGATCTGAGCGCAGAGAGCGAAGCCAAGGCTCAGGCGGAAACTTTGCCGGAAGCTGCTGCGCTGGACAGCGAATCTGCCGTGGACGAATCCGCGGGCGAAAGCACGCCCGACACGACGGAGCCCACGCGATGACATCGGGCATTGTGTCTCGGGACCACTATGCCGTGATCGGCAATCCGGTCGCTCACAGCAAATCGCCGTGGATTCATGCGCGTTTCGCGGAGCAGACCGGCGAGGCGATCGAATACGGGCGTGTTTGGGGAACCATCGGCGCGTTCGCCAACGATGTCCGCGCGTTCGCCGAAGCCGGCGGTCGCGGCATGAACGTGACCGTACCGTTCAAGCTCGATGCGCACGCCTTCGCCAATACGCTCACACCGCGCGCTGCCGCAGCGGGCGCGGTGAACACGCTGGCGTTCAACGCTGACGGCGTGTTCGGCGACAACACCGACGGGGTAGGCCTTGTCCGTGATATCGAATGGAATCTGGGCGTTGGTTTGAAAGGCGCGCGTGTGTTGCTGCTGGGTGCGGGCGGTGCGGCGCGCGGTGTCGTGCTGCCCATGCTGGATGGCGGCGTGGCGGCGCTGACGATAGTTAACCGGACGGCGTCGAAGGCCCAGCAACTCGTCGATCATTTCTCCGATGCCGCTCACGCAGCGCATGTGCGTTTCTCCGGTGGCGCTGCGGATAGCGTGGAAGCGGGTCCCTACGATATCATCGTCAACGCGACTGTCGGCAGTCTGGACGACTCGCTGCCCGATTGCGATAACGGTTCGTTCGGCCCCGGCACGCTCGCCTACGACATGATGTACAGCGCCCAGCCGACGGTGTTCATGCACCACGCAGAAAGCCTCGGCGCGCGTTCGGCGGATGGCTTCGGAATGCTCGTCGAGCAAGCGGCCGAATCGTTTTTCCTGTGGCGCGGGGCGCGCCCGGACAGCGGCGCGGTACTGCGCGCGTTGCGGCTGGAGTTATCGACGAAGGTTTAGAAAAGCGCGTGGTTGCGTGCGCCATCCCGTTTCAAACAGAAGAAGCACGATGACAAGAACAAAATCGCTCGTTCGTCTCGGGCCGGCTCGGTGGATTGTCTAGGGCATCTCGGTGATGGCCATTGCTGCTGTCGCCACGCAGTTCTACTTCTTCCTCATGGTCGGGATTTATACGGTGGGTGGTCAATCCCTCGTCGACGGCGTTCATGCGTTCGGACGCGTGGCGGCTCGCGCAGGATCGCCCCGACCTCGCCATGCAGCGCACCTGGGTTCCGTACGACGACATATCACGCAACCTGAAGCGCGCGATCATTGCGTCGGAGGACGCGAACTTCGTCAACAACAACGGTTACGAAACCGACGCCATCCTGCAAGCCTGGGAGAAGAACAAGGCGCGCGGCAAGATTGTCTTGTCACGGGCGGGTCAACTATCTCGCAGCAACTGACACGCAACCTATTTTTATCGCGGGAAAAGAGCTACGTGAGGAAGGCGCAGGAACTGGTGATCACGTCGATGCTCGAGCTCTGGATGGACAAGGAACGCATCTTCGAGATCTACCTGAATTCGGTGGAGTGGGGGAACGGCGTTTATGGCGCTGAAGCGGCGGCGCATTATTACTACTACAAGACGTCGGCGTCGAAGCCGCGTGGCAATCGTCGCGGCTCGTGGTGATGTTGCTCCGGCCGAAATACTTCGATAAACATCGCGGGTCGGCGTATTTGTCGCAACGGGCAGGGGTGATTGCGCGCCGGATCGGGGCGGCGGAATTGCCGCATTGATGAGGGTCGATTGTCTGCCTGTGCCTTTTGAGTGCGTCTCCATGAGAGCCGGTTGAACCCATAACGGCTCACTGCCTTGCCCCAAAAACCCCGATTCGTTGGGGTTTTTTGTGTGCGCCCAGCATGGGCGCAATCTTGGAGATAGTCCTCCCGTGAGCTGACCACAGCGAACGAAGTGAAGCGCAACTGCGTGAGGG
>LGTG01000019.1 GCA_001190015.1 Candidatus Burkholderia crenata | reverse complement strand
CCGCAGCAGAGCTCTACAAGCACCCGGCCTGCCGTCGAGGCACGGCCGGTGTCGGCATAGATGACGCCAAACAGCCCGTTGAGCCGTTTCAACGCTTCGTTGACCAGCAGTCGAATTGGTCTCAGCGGGTGATTCGCCGGGACGAAATCCTCCAGCTTGACCGTAGTAAACAGAGGTTTTTGCATCGCATCCAATCCGCGCATCGCATCCATCGCCAAAGATTATGAACACGATATCCATAAACGCTTTTCCCTCAAACCCCGCTTACACGGTACCCAATTTCAACAGCCTGCTAGAGAAATCATAATGACTATACCGAATCAACCGTCACACGAAGGCATGCCCGGCGCCATGGACGGCTATGACGCGGCATAATCCAGAGGAGTCAGCATAACGTCATTTATGCCGTTGTCGTCTACGGGGGCGTGACCATAATACATCGCGTAACAGCTTAGGTACGGCCACTGATTCCGACTGTAGCTGATCGCTTTGCAGACTTTCGGGCAACACCTTGGGCACTAGTTCGTCGCACGCCTTGAAGTTGTTCAGCAGCGGCACACTATGCTGCTGCCGCAGACGGTGCATATAGCTGCCGCGTGTTTCACCGTCGGGCAAGTTTGCCCTTGGCGAGCGCTTCGGCCTGATACAACGCCTGGAAGTATTCGAGCGCCTTGGCAACACGTGGGCTGGGCTTGTTCTTTTGCCCCTTGAGAACGTCGGTAAACATCCGTCTCGCGTGCACCATACATCCGAAGTACGTCGCCTTTTTGAGCGTGCGCCAGGCGCTATAGCCGTCGCTCATCAGCATGCCCTTGTAGCCTTCGAGGAATGCCTTCGGATATTCCTGGCCGCGCCCGGGTTGATAGTCGAACAGCACGACCGGTTCGAGGCAGTCTTCGGCACTACGATAGCAACCACATATAACTTTTGCTTTGCGCAGATTTGCCGGGCTCCTTGAGTACCTGGAACGCTGTCGTCACCATGGATCAGCGGCTGCGACAGCAACGTTTTGTGAAGCGCATCATACAGCCAGCTTTAGTGCCGTTCGCTCGGCCGTATGATCCAGTTGCGAGCGGTGCCGCGTCTAATCGGTATGTTCGAGCGCGCAAGCACGTCTTCCATTCGGTACAGCAGTGTGCCGTCGATGTCTTTCCCCACAGTGACGGTGGCGATCATCGTGAGACTCGCGTGGCTGCGCCGGCATCGGCGCAAGAACAATCGGGGTCCGTTCGGCATGGTGCTCGCAATGTCGGCAGGCATATTTCAAGCACACGTTTTGCAGCACCGTGACCTTGACCTCGATGTGCAACTGCTCGCTTACCTCTTCGCCGATACGCTGCATCGGGTTGTCGCAACTTGGGCAGCCCTTCTGGTCCTCAGGCAGATTGTATTCGATGCGCTCGCGCGGCAGATGCGCCGGCAGTGGCTTGCGACCGCGCTTGCGGGACTCGGGCTGGCCAGCTTCGGGCAACCCGGTATCAGGCAGCTCCGGTAGTTCATCGTCCTCGTCGGCCGGCTCGGTCGCGGCGAGCTGCTCGGCCTCATTGAACGCGCGATCGCGGCGCTTCTCGCTCTTCGGTGCGAAACGCTGCGCCCATGCGAAGCGATACTGCTCTTCGAGTATCTCGACGCGTTTGGTCAACTCCGCGATCTGCGCGTCGCGTTCGGCGATGCGCTGAGCATCCGTGCTCGAGCGCGCTTCGAGGTCGCAGATATAGGCCTTGGCAGCCGGTGTCAATCGGAGGAAGTTTGGTGCGCTCATGCGTTCTACAATAGCGAAACGCGGCGTCGCACGGGTTTACGGGAATTTGTAAATGTCGTGTGCTTCGTTATTTACCGGCAACAGCCAAGGCACCGTTCAGCTCACGTGAGCGTACTGGCGCTTCGGATGGCGGCGCACAGCGTCAATATCCATGCCATCGAGCAGCCACTGGAGTTGCTCCGTCGTGAGCTCGATCACCGCCTGCTGCCGGCGAGGCCAGGCGAAATGGTCCGCCTCGAGTCTTTTCAACATAAGCCAGAATCCGGACTGATCGTAAAGCGACTGATCGTAAAGCAAAAGCTTCACGCGGTTATGCCTGCGGTTATGGAAGGCGTACACGGCGCGTGCAAATGGATCGAGTTGCATCGACTGCTCGACCAGCATCACCAGACTGTTGATGCCGGCCCGGAAATCGAGCGGCTCACGATGCAGGAAGACCCGCAGCTCTGTATCGAAGCGAAACATCAGCGTGCTCCCAATGCGGCAATCATCGCGCTCGTGAGCGCGCCATCCTTGCCCGAACATGCGAGTTCAAGTTTCACGCCGTTGGGCGACTGCGCCGACAGCCGGGCCGACGTCCCTGATCGTGGCGATAAACGAGATGGCTCCGGCTCCGGTACTGATACGCGCGGTGCAGCGGGTGATGAAACCGGCACTGGCACTGTGTCATCGATCGCGACGACCGCCATGAAGGCTGATGGTGCCAGAGCTACGTTGCCCCTCACGGAGGCGTTTGACTGTTTGCGCAGCCGAACCCATTTGTGCAGCTGGTTGGCATTCACCCCAGCCTTCAGGGCTAGGCCCGACAGCGATGCTCCCGGTTCTAACAGGCTGTTGAAAAGTGCCCCGTCATGACGACCGAAGCA
>LGTG01000246.1 GCA_001190015.1 Candidatus Burkholderia crenata | reverse complement strand
CCCCCACCCCCCCCCCGCCCCCCCCCCGGCCCCCTGCAATGAGCCGCCATGGTGCGAGCACCGTACGGCGCCGGGCTGGCGTGCCTGCGCGCTGCCTGCCAAAACTACTCGGCGAACCCGCAATTCAGCAGCAAATTGCATGTGCAAACCTCTTGAACACTGCTTCGGTCGTCATGATGGGGCACTTTTCAACAGCCTGCTAGAGCGAGCGATCGTCATGTACACGCAATCCCTCGATATCCCCGGCAACGTGCAGTCCATCGATCCGGAGTCGACATCGCCGGAACTCAGCCGTTTTGACGCCTTGATGGCCGCCGACGGCAAGACCGAACCCTAGGACTGGATGCCCGAGGCGTATCGCAAGACGTTGATCCGTCAGATCTCGCAGCACGCGCATTCGAAAATTGTGGGCATGTTACCCGAGGGAGGGCAACTGGATTTCGCGCGCGCCAAGCCTGAAGCGCAAGGCGACCCTTCTCGTGAAGGGAAGGTGCAGGACTAAGACAGCCACTATATATTATATATAGCTAGCGCGGCGGGAACCATGGGCGTGTCGCGCGATCAACTCGTCGACGCCCTACACGCCGGTAAAGCCAAGTATTCGAGCATTTTCAATTACCCGACGCCCACCTGGGCGGATGTCGGAGTGATCGGCTGGCTGGTCGACGGCGCGGCGGTCATGAACCAGATCCCGTTCTGCCGCTGCACGTATGGCTCGTATGCGCGCGCCATGATCCACATCTGTAAGGAAGAATCATTCCATCAACGGCAAGGTTTCGACGCCTTGCTCTCGATGATGTTCGGCCCGAGCGACAAGGATTCCATCCACAGCGGGCAGTCGTTCAAATGGGGCATCAAGCGGATATCGAATGATGATTTGCGGCAGAAATTCGTCGATGCCACCGTCGAGCAAGCCAGGATTCTGGGTGTCACGCTGCCCGACCACGACCTGAAATGGAACGAAGAACGGCAGGCGCACGACTACGGCGGATCGACTGGGAAGAATTTTGGCGCGTCATGAACGGCGACGGCCCCTGCAACAAGGAACGCCTCGCCACGCGAGTCAAGGCACACGACGACGGCCTCTGGGTTCGCAAAGCCGCCCCTCGCCTACGCTGCCAAACAAGCTGCGCGTGCGCAAAAGCAAGCCGCATAAAGGAAGAAGCGAAAAATGAATAGCGAATGGCCGATCTGGGAAGTGTTCGTATGCAGCAAGCAGGGTCTTGACCACAAGCACTGCGGCAGCCTACACGCGCCCGACGCACCCGCGACGCTTCGCATGGCGCGCGATGTCTACACGCGGCGCCAGGAAGGCGTAAGCATCTGGGTGGTAGCGTTGGCGGCGATCACGGTTTCCGATCCCGCCGATAAAACCGAGTTCTTCGAACCCGCTGGCGACAAGATTTATCGTTACGCGACGTTCTTCGTGCTGCTCGACGAAATCAACCACATGCGATCGAAGGGTCAAGCCCATGACGACGTCCCAACATCTTGTCCTACGTACTGCGCCTCGCCGATAACGCCCCGATCCTCGGACAGCGCAACGGCGAGGGGTGCGGATACGGCCCGGTGCTCGAGGAAGATATCGCGTTGGCCAATATCAGCCTCGATCTGATCGGCCAGGCGAGATTTGCTTTACTCGCACGCGGCCGAGCTCGACACCGAGCTTTACGGCACGAAGAAAACTGAAGACGACTACGCGTATTTCCGCAACGAACGCGATTTCCCCACATTACACGCTGACTGAGCTGCCGCACGCAGGTCCGTTATTGGGCACGGCACGTTCAGATCGCGACTACGCGGTGACGGTCGTGCGCAACTTCCTTTATTCAGCACTGATGGCGCATCTGTGGACGGCACTCATACAATCCACCGACGCGCAGCTCGCAGCAATCGCATCGTGATGCCCTACACACGCGAGTTTTTCAGTACCGACGAAGTGGAAACCGCGTGGCGCGAAGACGTGGACGCGACGTTTGCGCAAGCTACGCTGCAAAAAACCGCCGATGCCAAATATGTGACTACGAACAAGCTCGGCGAGCATTCCGAACACATGGGTTTCCTGCTCGCGGAATTGCAGAGTCTCGCGCGGCAGCATCCGGGTGCAAGCTGGTGAACTCGATGATGACCACCGCCGAAGCTTCGCTCGATCGCGTATGGGAAGTGCTGGACGCCGTGCCGGACCCAGAAATTCCGGTGGTATCCATCCGTGAGCTGGGCATTCTCCGCGACGTCCGTCCCGAAACCGCCGACGCCGTCACGGTTTCCTTCGATGTCCCCGAGACCCTGCGCGACGCATTTCGCTCAAGGCCAGTTCATCACGTTGAAGACGCACATTGACGGTGAGGAAACGCGGTGCTCGTATTCCATTTGCGTCGGCGTGACCGATTACGACCGCGACGGCGAATTGCGTATCGGCATCAAGCGTGTGCGGGGCGGCCGGCCGCTTCTCGAACTTCGCCTTCGATACGCTGAAGCCCGGCCACGAAATTGAAGTCATGACGCCCGATGGCCGCTTCTTTACGCACTTGAACGCCGATCACGTGAAACATTACGTGGCGTTCTCGGGCGGTTCGGGCATCACACCAGTGCTTGCGATCATCAAGACGATACTGGAAACCGAGCCGACCAGCCGTTTCACGCTGATCTACGGCAATCGCAGCGTGGACGCGATCATGTTTGCGGAAGAACTCGAAGACCTGAAGAATCGCTTCATGAGCCGGTTCTCGCTGTACCACGTGTTATCGGACGATTTGCAGGATGTCGAGTTATTCAACGGTGTGCTGAACCAGGAAAAGTGCGCGGCATTCCTCTAGGCGCTCGTTCTCGCCAATGAAATCGATGAAGCCTTCATTTGCGGCCCCGGCTCGATGATGGACGCCGCCAGCTCTGCGCTGAAAAGCGCGGGCGTGCCGCCCATCGAAATCACCGACGACACGCCGGCGACGGATCTGGAACTCATCATCGATGGCAAAAAACGCAAGCTGCGCCTGCCGTATTAAGGCGTGTGCTGCACATGCCGCGCGAAGGTGCTGGAAGGCGAAGTGCGCGTGGAGAAGAACTACACGCTGGAGCAGCACGAGATTGACGCGAGTTTCGTGCTGACCTGCCAGTGCCACCCGATTTCCGACCGCGTGGTTGTGAGTTATGACGAACGGCGCTGATTCGATTCGCTTATACTTTCACTAAGAGAGTCGCCCGTACCGAATGCGGCGTGCCGCGCCTTGTCGCCGTACTCGCCGTGCGGCCTACTTACGTTTGCGGTCACCGTTACTGATGAGCACCATTCACGTTACCAACGGCGACCACGCCGCCGAGATTCTGCGTGAAGCCCTGCAAACAACGGCCCGTGACGAACGCGTCATCCCGCTGAAGGACGACCTTGCGGTCGGCCAGCTAAGGGGCATAGACGACAACCCGAAAACCCGGGCCTTGTTCTGGCAGCAGGTTTTGAACGAACGCAAGTTCGACTTCATATCGAAGCTGAAGGAACAGGACGCACTCTTACGCGAACTCGCGCAGGACAGCGGCCAAGTCGTGATCTGGCACGGCCAGAGCGCCAGTGACCAGCTCACGTTGCGGCGCGTGGCTTATACGTTGCGCAACGCGCCGCAGCGACTGAACGAAGCCAAGCTCACTCATGACGACCTGCCCCTGGTCACCGCCGACGACGGCACGCAGCAGCGCCACGGCCGGAAAGACGGCGCGACGGCGGTCGGCATGTTCACAGCGGCCGCGCTCGGCGCCAAGCTACCGACAGCCGCGCCCATTTCGGTGTTGCGCATCAGCCGTCTTGCGCTGGAATGGCAGGAAGTGAAGCAGATCAATAGCGACACCCGCCGATGGCGCGACAACACGTTCGTTTCCGGCACCTTTTCTGATATCGATGAAACCATCCTCCAGATAGCCAACGACGGCTGGCAGGAAACGCGCCGGCTCGCCGGAGAGGTGATGGGCACAAGCTTTGGCTTCCTGGTCAGCGATTCCATTGCGCTCTGGCGCTGTCGCGAACTCGTTGCGGCGGGCAAACTGGAGATGCGCGGCGATCTCGCCCGGGTCGCCGACGCCAGACTGCGCCGCGCCGCACGCTAGCCGCACATCCATCCCGCATTAGAATCCCCGATCGACCCGTACTTCTTCGAGACTCAATGGCCCGTACCAGGGCGCCCGACCACGACACCCGACGCGAGCAGATCCTCGAACTCGCCGCCGCCAAATTCGCGCAGACCAGCTACCCGAGCACATCGATAGCTGACTTGGCAACGGCCAGCGGCACTTCCAAAGCACGGCTTTATCACTATTACGCGAGCAAGAAAGCCATTCTCTTCGACCTGCTCGACCGCTACACGAAGCGGCTGATGCTGATCATTGCGGAAGTGGAAGGAGCAAGCCAGCGGCGCGGTTTGACCGAGCGCGAGGCGTTCGCCAAGCTGGTCCGGGCATTTCTGACCGAATACGAGACGTCTCATAGCCGCCACGTTGCATTGCTTAACGACGTGAAATACCTCGAGGATACGCAGCGTGAAATCGTGTTCGAGCGCCAGCGCGGCATTGTCGCGGCGTTCGCCCGGCAACTCGCACGCACTTATCCGAAACGCGCGACCAAGGAAAACCAGACCGCGCTCACGATGATGGTGTTCGGCATGATCAACTGGACGTTCACGTGGCTGAAGCCGGATGGAAAGCTGGGTTATCGTGAGTTGTCCTCGACCGATCGCGAACGTCTGCTCAGCCACTTCCTCGCCCTCGACGAAGACGACCGCCTGCTGCGTTTCGGCCAGATCGTGCCGGATAGGGTGATCGAGAACTACGTCGCAAATATCGACTTTTCGCGTGACACCGTGTTGGCGTATTCGACGAGCAACTGAATCGGGTCAGCGTTGGCCATCTGGCCTATTTATCGGCCGAAGGCGACAAACGCACGGCGGAGTTCGGCGTGTCGGTGCTGGAAAGCGCGTGTGGCAAAGGCGTAGGTAGCTGGCTGTTCGAGCGCGCTGCCATCCGCAGCCGCAACAAGCATGTTTCAACGCTCTATATGCATTGTTTGTCACGCAACTCGACCATGATGCACATTGCGAAGAAGTCGGGCATGAAGATCGAGTATGCGTATGGCGAAGCCGACGCTTATTTGTCGCTTACGCCCGCTGACCAGAGCAGCATCATTGCGGAGATGTTGCAGGAGCAAGCGGCGGTCTTCGATTACGCGGTGAAGCGCTAGGCGCGCCGGACATCGCAAATGTTTCAGGCGTTCATGCCTACTGCCGACGCGACCTAAAGTCGGGGCACAAGTTAGCAAGCGTGCGCAAAAATCGGCATAGGGGACGACCACAAGGCCGTACCCTTGCCACATCACCCAGCATGCGGGTCCTCACCGGGCGGTTCGAGAAGTTGAGGTTATGAGTTGAGGCAAACCTAACTGGTCAAAGTAGGCGATGGGCAACACGCTGTTGAGTAGCTTGCCACTATTGTGCCACCAGCGGCGACTGTTTGCCGCCACCTGCCGCGCGATCTCAGCAGACGCTCCCAACACGCGCAGTTCCCGGTAGATGGTCGTACTACGGCGCCAATGTTTGAGCTGAATGGCCCGCAACCGGTGACGCAGCCATTCGTCCAGTGCTAACCAGACGCGCGGCGTTTGCGCCAATCCGAAATACGCCTTCCAGCCCAACATGTAAAGCCGTAACCGTTCCACCACTT
>LGTG01000245.1 GCA_001190015.1 Candidatus Burkholderia crenata | reverse complement strand
ACCCGCATGCCGGGTGGTGTGGCAGGGGTACGGCCTTATGGTCGTACCCTATGCCGATTTGGTGAGATGCGGCTTTTGTCGCAGCGAATGATCAATTGGCGGTGCAATCAGCCGTGCCAGACGGGACCCGAAAGATTCACCATGCATCAAAGAAGCAAAAACCGCCAGAAGCCCGGCGGCTTTATCCTCAAGCGAAGCTTTTCTTGTTTCCCGCAGATGTTTCCGGCTGGCGGAACAGTTCGATGTGTTCCGGATTCGCCGATGCCTGCAAGCGTCCGTCAGGCAAGCGCGCGATCACAACTTCACCCACGCTGGGACTCGTCATGGCGACTTCGTCGCGCACGGCAAGCAGCGCGTCGAGTCGTCGTCGGCCGCTGATGATTTCGAGGCCGGTTTTGGTTTCGCGAAAAATGATTTCAACGGACATGGCAATTCTCCAGTAGTCCAACGCCCAGGCACGCGCGACTCAAAGCGGTAAATTGCGCATGTATCTGACTAACGGTCACGTGTCATATTTTCTTTAGCCAAAAAATCGGCCAAAAAAAATCGATGCGAACGGCGGGCACCGTTCGCATCGATTGGTAACAAATTACGTCGTTTTCCCGCGACGCTTTGAAGTGTGCGGAAAGCGTGAGCGACACTGTTTTAGAACGCTTCGGCCGCGCCCAGATAACGCCACTGACCCGAAGGCAACGCGCCGAGCGTCACACGTCCGATCCGGATCCGCTTCAGGCCGACCAGCTCGCACATCCGGCGAATCTAGCACTTTTTGCCTTCGCGCATCACAAAGCGCAGCTGCTCGCCATTTTGCCAACTGACCTGCGCGGTTTTGAGCGGCACGTCATCGAGTGAGAGTCCGTGGCGCAGCAGCGCCAGGCTTTCGGGCGGGAAGTGCGGTTCGATATAGACTTCGTGCTCGCCGAATTTCACGCGCACGAGATATTCCTTATCGACATCGGAATGGCCGCCAATCAGTTGCTTTGCCACCTGGCCATCCTGGGTCAGGACCCGGTCGAATCGATATCCAGACGGCCTGCCGGTGCAAGCGTGCGCAGATGCAGCGGTGTGAACCGGATTCCGGACTGGTCGTCGGCCCAATGGTTGGACGGATTGACCAGCGTGACAGCCGGCTGATACCCGTCTTCCGCCTGACCCGACACGTAGCCGACCGGCTTGTGTTTGTGTATCAGGGGATGGTGACCTGCTGCATCTGGGCCGCGTGCGCGGCGGGTGCAATTTTCAACGTTCTGGTCGGGACGAATCTTGGTGCCGAGCGTATCTATGACCTCGCCGTCGACCAGCACCCAGCCCTTTTCGATCCATTCATCGACTTCGCGGCGCGAGCACAGCCCGAGTTCCGACATCACTTTCGACAAGCGCACGAGTCCTTCTTCACTCGCGCGCGACGCCGGGGTGAGGGCGGGGCGTCGGCGTCGCGCGGTTTGGATGGCTTCGATACCGGTTTGCGCGCGGCGGGCTTACGCTCGTCGCTGAAGCGTTCGGATGTTTCGCGTTTGGCGTAAGGGCCATCGCTCGATGGCCGTTGGCGGTCGGTGGAAGCTGGGCGCGGACTGCCATCGTGGGAGTGGTTGCGCTCGCGCGGAGCGTCACGGTCGCCAAAGGAAGGACGCGGCCCGCGCGATCACTACTCGGACTACGCGGAGCATCCCCACGCGGCGCGTACGGCCGACGTTCACCATCGCCCGAAGGTCGTGCACCGCCTTCCGGTTTATCGCTACGCACGGCCGGTCGTCGCTCGCCATCTCGGCACGCACGGGCTTTTTCTGTCCGGCAGCGCTGCCGGTACGAACGGGGGAACGTGCCGGCGATGCCGGGCGCGGGTGCTTCGCTGTCAGTTTGACACGCATATATTCTCAGGCTGCGATCGCGCGCAGCAGTTCGGTTTCGACCTGGATCTGCGTCTGGTTGTCGGATAGGGTTTTGCCGTCGAGCAGGAACACGTTTTCCACACGTTCGCCAAGCGTATTGATCCGCGCCGCGTGGACGCCGATCCGGTGCTGGGCCAAAACTCGCGCGATCGAATAAAGGAGGCCCTGCCGATCGTTAGCCGATACGGACAGGATGTAATACTGACCACGTTCGTCGGGACGTAAATCCACGCGCGGCGTGATCGGAAAAGTGCGCACCAGCCGCGAAACACGCCCTTTCGACGGTTCCGGCAAAATGCCCTCGGCGGTCAGCAGCATACTCAACTGCTGTTCGACGAGATTCGCAATGTCGCGATAATGCCCGTCATGGTCCGGATGCGCGACCAGAAAATTGTCGAGTGCGTAGCCGTGCCGCGTCGTTGTTAACCTTGCATCTAGCACGGACAGGCCGTTTTTATCGAAATAGGCACAAATCCCGGCGAACAGATCGGGCCGGTCCTGCACATATACCAGCACCTGGAGCGCCGCCGTGCCGATGGGTGATGGCCGCGCCCACACAATCGGATTTTCGCTCTCCACGTGCTTATAAAGCACGCGGGTTTGCCAGGCAATATCGGCGGCGTCGTGGCGCAGAAAATAGCCGACATCGAGCTTGTCCCATAATGCTTTTTCCGCGTTTTTGGGCACGGTTTCAAGGCGCAGCAACGCCAGCGCGTCTTCTTGGCGCGACTTGAGTTCCGAGTGCGCGTGCAATTCGGCGCCACCGAGTACGGCACGCGTGGCCCGGTACAAATCCTCGAGCAGCTTGCCTTTCCACGCGTTCCACACCTTGGGGCTGGTGCCGCGGATATCGGCGACGGTCAGCAGATACAGCGCGGTCAGCCGGCGCTCAGTCTTTATCATCGATGCAAATTGCTTGATGACTTCCAGATCGCTCGTATCCTGCTTTTGCGCCACCTGGCTCATGGTTAGATGCTGTTCCACGAGCCACACCACCAGGTCGCTGTCGTCTGCGCCGACGTCGTGGTCACGGCAGAAACGCCGCGCATCCGCCATGCCGAGCACGGAGTGATCGCCGCCGCGGCCCTTGGCGATATCGTGAAAAAGCGCCGCAATATACAACACCCACGGGCGCTCGAAATTGCCCATCAACTGGCTGCAGAACGGGTATTCATGCGCGTGTTCGGCCATCGCAAAGTGCCGGATATTGCGCAACACCATCAGGATGTGCTGATCGACGGTATAGACGTGATACAGGTCGTGTTGCATCTGGCCGACAATGCGCCGGAAGTTGAGCAGGTAACGCCCAAGCACGCTTGTCTGGTTCATCAGCCGCAGCGCGTGCGTGATGCCTTCGGGCTGCTTCAGGATCTCCATGAACAGGCGCCGGTTCTCCGGATCGCGTCGCCAGTCGCGGCCCATCAGGTCACGGGCGTTATAGATCGCTCGCAGTGTCCGGGCGGACAACCCTTTCACGCCGCGTGTCTGTTCGTACAGGAGGAATGCTTCGAGAATGGCGTTCGGTTCACGTTCGAAAACGTCGTCGCTGGCAATTTCCAGCATGCCCTGCTTCTCGACGCAACGCTCGTTGAGCACGCGCGTGATGCCGCTCGTCGATGGAAACAGTTGCGCTTCCACGTTCTGGATCAGGATGGTGGCAAGCTGCGTGACGGCTTTGGCGGCCCAGTAATAGCGGCGCATGAGCTGTTCGCTCGTGCGCTTGGACGACGTTGCCTTGTAGCCGAGGCTTTCGGCCAGCGCCGTCTGCAAGTCGAAAACGAGGATGTCCTGGCGCCGCCGGGCAATCACATGCAGCCGCGCGCGCAGGGTCTTCAGAAAGCCTTCGTTGCGGCGCAGTTCGCTGGCTTCGCTCTCGGTGATGAGGCCGCGCGAATCCAGTTCGCGCCAGCTACTGCCGAAACCGGCCGCGCGCGAGATCCATAAAATAAGCTGCAGGTCGCGCAGGCCGCCGGGACTTTCCTTGATATTCGGCTCGAGGCTGTACGGCGTGTCCTGATACTTGGCGTGCCGCTGGCGCATCTCCAGGACTTCCGCCTGGAAGAACGCGCGCGGATCGAGCGTTTGCCGATATCGCCCCTCGAACGTCTCGAACAGTTTGTCATTGCCCACTATGCGCCGCACTTCCAGCAGCGAGGTCTGGATGGTGATGTCGTTGCTTGCTTCGTCGATACATTGCGTCACCGAACGCACGCTGCTGCCAATCTCTAGGCCAAGATCCCACGCCATGCCGATCAGCCGTTCGATACGCGCGGCTAGTGAGGCGGTGTGGTCGGGCGTATCGTCATCGGGCAAGAGGACGAGGATATCGACGTCCGAATAGGGTGCAAGTTTGCCGCGCCCGTAGCCGCCGACCGCAATCAGCGCGGCCGATTTCGGCATCGCACAGGCTTCCCAGGCGCCTCGGAGCGCTTTGTCGGTGGCGCGCGCGAGGGCGTGCATCAGGCCATCGACGTTGGTCGCGCTCTGGAAGCGCTCCAGCAGGGCGGCCTTGGCCGTCTTGTACGAGGCTTTCAGCGAATCGGCGCGGGGCGGGGCGTCGGCATGTACGCTCATGGGCAGATGGGTCGTGAGGTCAGTGGGTGAAAATTGATCGTGGCGAACAGGCGGTTCGCGGGCTTTGGCGAATTCAACCGGTCGTTGCAACATCTCGAAATTTGGAGGTGTTAAATGGGGCGACCGCGGAGCTGGAGCTCGCAACAAACCGGGAGGCCAATGATGCCATCGCCGGGCAGGCCAGGTGTCAATCAGTTTGAGACGAAGCAAGCGTTCTGGAAATTTATTGCCGAGGGAATGGAAAGTGACGCTGCG
>LGTG01000244.1 GCA_001190015.1 Candidatus Burkholderia crenata | reverse complement strand
CCGCGGCGCGTTGCGACGTGAATTGTCCGCATGTTTGCGCACGGGCCGGGCACTGCGCGTGCCGCGCGCTAGAACGAGACAATGGGGCAAAATTTTTATCACCCCCGAGGTCATGATCAGTGAGCGCCCGACCGAAGCTGCAGATCGCGCCGTGCCGGGTCACTGGGAAGGCGACCTGATAATCGGCCTGAACAGCTCTGCGATTGGTACCTTGGTTGAACGAACAGCCCGCTCCATGCTTCTACATCTTCCACCCATGCCAGGCTACGGCTCCGGTGCGCGACTGAAGAACGGGCCGGAGTTAGCTGGTCACGGAGCCGAATCTTGCAGCCGTGGCTGCGCGTGCTGCGAACGATCGTGTGGCCGGTCTGGTCACGGCGCAGTTGTTGATCTATCCGGTGGCGCGCTGCCGCTTCGAGGGCGGCAGCTTTACCGCCAACGCGGAAGGGCCGGGCTTGTCCACCGAAGAAATGCGCTTTTACTGGGCCCAGTTCCTCACGGCCGAACCGCCCGCCGCCGACGGCGTGCGCGCATTCTCGCTCGCGCAATCCTACGATCGGACACCGGCGCGGGCGTTGATCGTCTCCGCAGCCTACGATCCGCTCTACGATGATGCTCATGAATTTGCCCGTTTTCTGGAAGCGAATGGCAGGCGCACCGAGGTTATCGACGCGCACGACATGACGCACGGCTTCGGCCGGATCCAGGTGCATTCGAAAGTGGCGGCGGCCTGGATGAAAAAAACGTCGGAGCGCTTCGGTGAATTGTTACATGCAGCGCGTTGACTTTTCGATGCCGAGCGACATCAGCTTGCGTAGAGATTACGTGAAGTTTTGAGCGCGCTGAACCTTGCCTGCGTTAGTCGTTGTGCGGAAAAAGCGGCCTGACCCCGGCCGCCTCCGCCCTCATTTCAGCCATTGATCAACGTATTGCTGGAACACCACGTCGCCGCGTGGCAGCAGGTACGCCTTTTCTCCGAACTAGAACGGCTTGTCCGGATGGACCGAGCACAAGCCGGAATTCAGCTTTTGCTGGAGCAGCGTTTCGGAGGCGTCGGTGACCATCACATCGGCTTGGCCGTCGAGGATTTGCTTGAAGATTGTCACGTTGTCCGGGTATTCGATCAGTTGCGAATGCGTGAAAAACTGCTTCGCGAACTTCTCATTCGTGCCGCCCAGGTTAACAATACAATAGTGCGCACGCCAGGTTGATCGATTTGCGCGACGGTCTGGTATTTATAGACGTCGGCGCAGCGGACGATGGGTGTCTTGCCGTCGACCATGTACGGCTGGGTAAAGAATGTGCGCTTCTGGCGTTCGAGCGAGGTTGAAACCCCGCCCACCGCGATATCGCACTTCGCGACGAAATCGTTCATCAGGTTCGACCACGACGTCTTGATGAACTCGGCTCTGACGTTCATCGACTGAGCGAGGTTTTGTGCGGCATCAATGTCGGTACCTTCGAACTGGCCGTCCGGCCTCAGGAACGAGTACGGCTTGTAGTTGCCTGTGGTGCAGACGCGCAGCGTGCCCCGTGCGAGGATTTCGTCGAGTCTCGATGGGGCGGTCGGCGCTGCCGGTGTGCTGGCCGGTAACGTGGCAGTGGGTGCCGCGGTGATGCTGCGGGCTTGCACGGTTTGCGCCTGCGCGCCAATGGCGAAACCGAGCAGCAGGGCGCAAGCACCTGTGCGAAAGACACCGCGAAGCGACACGCAACCAGGGGCAAGAACTTTCATCGACACTCCTCGAAAGATTATTTCAGTCGCCGATGATATTGAAGGGGTCCGTCATTCGCACCCTGTTGGGGGGGACGGTTCTTTTTGTCCGATGTTGGTAGCCGGGGTTGCGGCAACCCGGCACTGACCTCCGCTCACCACCCCAAAACCCCGGGCCATGAGTAAGAACGCAAACCCCCGTCCGGTAGAATGCCCCTTTGCCCTACGCTCCAAGCCACGTGCCTTCCACACTCCTGAACGACACTTTCCTGCGCGCGCTGCAGCGCCAGCTCACCGACTACACGCCGATCTGGTTGATGCGTCAGGCAGGGCGCTACCTGCCCGAATACAACGCCACGCGTTCGCGTGCCGGTAGCTTCCTGGGCCTCGCGACCAATCCCGATTACGCAACGGAAGTCACGCTTCAGCCTCTGGAGCGCTTCCCGCTCGACGCCGCTATCCTGTTCTCGGACATCCTGACCATTCCTGACGCAATGGGCCTCGGCCTGAATTTCGTCCAGGGCGAAGGCCCGCGATTCGAGCGCACGGTTCGCACGGAAGAGGACGTCGCCAAGCTCCACGTGCCGGATATCGACGCCACGCTGCGCTACGTGACCGACGCGGTATCGCAAATCCGCCATGCGCTTACCGACGCGCAAGGCCGCCAGAAAGTGCCGCTGATCGGTTTTTCGGGCAGCCCCTGGAC
The DNA here is from genome assembly GCA_001190015.1 of Candidatus Burkholderia crenata. Taxonomy (GTDB): domain Bacteria; phylum Pseudomonadota; class Gammaproteobacteria; order Burkholderiales; family Burkholderiaceae; genus Caballeronia; species Caballeronia crenata. The sequence continues at coordinate 9,348 of LGTG01000244.1, read as the reverse complement.
GCTCGCCTGCTACATGGTCGAAGGCGGCGGATCGCCCGATCACCATACGGTCAAGGCCATGGCCTACACCCGGCCGGACCTGATGCATTGCATCCTCGATATCAACGCGAAGGCAGTCGTCGCTTATCTGAACGCGCAGATCGAAGCGGGTGCGCAAGCCGTGATGATCTTCGACACCTGGGGCGGTGCGCTGGCCGACGGTGTGTATCAACGCTTCTCGCTCGACTACATCGCGAAGGTGGTTGCCGGATTGAAACGTGAGCACGACGGCGTCAAGGTGCCGGTGATCACATTCACGAAGGGCGGCGGGTTATGGCTGGAACAGATCGCGGCAATCGGCGTGGACGCGGTCGGGCTCGACTGGACCGTGAACCTGCGCCTGGCGCGTGAAAAAGTGGGCAATCGGGTCGCACTCCAGGGCAACATCGATCCATCGGTGCTGTTCGCGTCGCCAGCCGTGATTCGCACCGAGGCGCGCGCCGTGCTCGACAGCTTCGGCAATTTCCCTGGCCATGTCTTCAATCTCGGCCACGGTATTTCGCAGTTCACGCGTCCGGAGAACGTGGCGGAACTGGTCGACGAAGTCCATCGACATAGCCGTGCCATCCGGACAAAGAACTGACGTTTGATCAAAAAAGATTGCTGCTCTGCATCACGAAAAGTTCACATCAAACGCTTGGGCGGCAAGGCAGGAATGCCGCGATATTCCCGTAGATTAGCCGTTCCGCCGATGTCAAGAGTTGACTTATGCACATTTTGTACGTTGCGGCGCGCAATCTTCAAATCAGACCTAAGCGCCATCATGAGGGCATGTTTTTGTCTCCAAATACATGATTAATAAGAGAAATTTAAGATCGACCCGGAATGTGGGCTACCGCACACAGCAAGCGAGATCGCCACTTTTTGTCCCTGTCAGTCAAAGTTCTCAACAAAGTTATCCACAGGCCTGTGGAAAGCTTGGAAATCTCAAAAATAATCCGCAGCTTAGCGTCGATTGTGATGTTTCACTTTAACTACGCCACGCACAGCCCCATGCTCAGGTTGAGTAGTTGCACCAGCGTGGCTTGCGGCGGGTGCGTCAATTGAGCGTCTTTGTCCGGGTCGCGCTGGAGCATCCTCTGCCGACGCTTTTCGATTATCGATACAATCTGGCCCCCACGCCGCTGCCCGGCATGCTGGTACGGATTCCGTTCGGACGTCGCGACACGATCGGCCTGATTTGCGAGGTCACCGATCACACCGACGTGCCCGCGGACAAGTTGCGCGATGTGGCAGCCATTTGTAGCACGCTCGCTCCACTCGCCGATGAATGGCGCGTGCTGACGCTGTTTGCGGCCGAGTATTACCAGCGTAGTCTGGGCGAAGTGGCGCTGCCCGCGTTGCCCCAGGTTCTGCGCGATGCCTTGCGCTGGGCGAAACTGCTCGCGCCGGAGGAGCGGTATCGGTTGATGCCTGAAGGTCGCGCGAGTTTGCCCGACGCGCTTCCGGCGCGCGCGACCGCGCTGCGCCGTCTCGCTGATGCCCTCGTCGCCAATCCCACGTTGCCAGCCACCGAGGCGCGCGCGCTGCATCCGAAAGCACGCGCGACGCTCGATGAATGGCAGATGCGCGGATGGGTATCGCTGGAAACTGGTGATGGGCCGGAGCAGGACATCGCGTTCGCGCCCGCGGTTGAAAAGGCCGCGCGGCACGCAAGCGACGTGCTTTTGCCGCAATTGACCGCAGAGCAGTCCGATGCCGTCGGCGCCATTATTGGCGCGAACGGCTTTGCCGCGTTCCTGCTGCACGGTGTGACCGGCAGCGGCAAAACCGAGGTCTATCTCCACGCACTGGCCGATCTGCTCGGGTCGCGCCCCGACGCGCAAGCGCTCGTGCTCGTCCCGGAAATCAACCTCACGCCGCAATTCGAAGCCGCATTCCGCATGCGTTTCGCCGCGTTGCCGGAGGGGGCCATCGTGACAATGCATAGCGGGCTGGCCGAAGGCGAACGTGCGCGCAACTGGCTCGCGGCGCACACAGGCCGCGCGCGGCTCGTGCTCGGGACGCGCCTGGCGATCCTGGCGTCGTTGCCGAAGCTGGCGTTGATTGTCGTCGATGAGGAACACGATCCCGCCTACAAGCAGCAGGAAGGCTTGCGCTATTCGGCGCGCGATCTCGCGGTTTATCGGGCGAACAAGTTGAAGATTCCGGTTGTGCTGGGGTCGGCGACGCCATCGCTCGAAAGCTGGTGGCAAGCCGAGCAGGGCCGATACACCAAGCTCACGCTCACGCGCCGAGCCGTGACAACGGCGGTTCTGCCGAGCGTCCGGCTGATCGACCTGGAGGAGGAGCGGCAGCGCGGACGAGCGTCGGTGGAAAGCTTGTCGGGACCGCTCATTGCCGCGATGAAAACGCGCCTGGAACGCGGCGAGCAAAGCCTCGTGTTCCTCAACCGGCGCGGCTATGCACCCATCCTTTCGTGCTACGCTTGCGGTTGGGTTGCCGGTTGCCCGCGATGCAGCGCTTACGTCGTGCTTCACAAATCTGAACGCGCACTGCGTTGCCACCATTGCGGCTGGGAATCGCGGATTCCCAAATCCTGCCCGGACTGCGGCAATGTGGATATCGCGCCAATGGGCTGCGGCACGCAGCGCGTGGAGGAAACGTTCGCGACGGCTGTGCCCGGGGCGAGGGTTTTACGTATTGATGCCGACAGCACGCGGCGCAAGGGCAGCGCACAGGCCCTTTTCTCCGATGTCCACGCGGGCGAGGTCGATATCCTCGTCGGCACGCAGATGATCGCGAAAGGGCACGACTTCCAGCGGGTGACGCTAGTAGGCGTGCTTAACGCCGATACCGCGCTTTTCTCCCACGATTTCCGGGCAAGCGAGCGGCTTTTTGCTCAGTTGATGCAGGTGAGCGGCCGCGCCGGACGCGCAGGATTGCCGGGTGAAGTGATGATCCAGACGCGCTACGCGCGGCACGCGCTTTATCACGCGCTGGCCCGACACGATTACGTTGGTTTTGCCAATTCCACGCTGGCTGAGCGCCGCGACGCGCATCTGCCGCCGTTCGTCTATCAGGCGATGCTTCGCGCCGAAGGGCACACGCTCGAGGCCGCGCTGGACTTTCTGGGGGCGGCGGCGGAGTCCATCGCACTGGCCGGCGCTGAACGTGTGACCGTGTACGACGCGGTGCCGCTGACCATAATGAAGGTGTTTAACGTGCACCGTGCGCAGTTGTTGCTGGAATGCGCCTCGCGGGCCGTGTTGCAGAATGCGTTGCGGGCCTGGCAGCCGGCGTTACGCAATCTCAAAGTAAAAGGCGTGATCCGATGGAACGTCGAGGTAGATCCGCTTGATATTTAGGGTCGCTCGCACCGGTGGACGGTTTTTAGCCGCGCGCTGCCCGGCGTCCCTGCACAGAGTTCTTCAGCTATTGCCGCGTTCCGTGCCCTGCACGCTTGCAACCGTCAGGCCGCTTACCGTCAAGTCATTCCCGTTGTCTCGGCTGTCGCCCTCGGGACGCTCGACGTACGGATGCGCGCCGCGAATGAACAGCACCACACATAGCGCATATCCCCCAAACGCTGCAAAAAATCATCCAGGTGCTCATATCCTCTCTTCTCCCCGAAACCGTGCGGCTGAATGTTTAGAAGGCCCGCAAAGTTTCATCGCTGGTATGGCCGTACCAGTTCTTATCGGTACCAGGCAGCAATTAATTAGGGGTGACCCAAGAAAAATTATCAATCGAGGAACTGTAGAGCAGGCCCGGCCCAAACCACCATCCTCAATTACCCGTAATCCCTTGTCCCAAAAGGATTTTTGAAAGGTGCAACTCATCTCGAAATATGGTTGCACCTTTTTTATGAGCGGGTTACGATTCGGCCACTTTTCAAGCTATCGCTGGTTCCGATTCCGGCAAGGAAGGATATATTGGCGAGCACCACCCTGGGCGTCAAAGTCGACGATCTGCTGCGCACCCGCCTGAGAGACGCAGCCATGCGGCTCGAACGGACCCCGCACTGGCTCATCAAGCAAGCCATCTTCGCGTATCTCGAACGCATCGAACATGGACAGTTGCCACCTGAACTGTCCGGTGCAATTGGTTCAGCCGATACATTGGAACTCTCTGGGCACACCGACTCTGAAGAAGACGGTGCGCCGCATCCCTTCCTCGATTTCGCCCAGAACGTGCAGCCGCAATCCGTGCTGCGCGCCGCGATCACGGCCGCGTATCGGCGTCCGGAACCCGAATGCGTGCCGTTCCTGATCGGCCAGGCGCGGCTGCCAGCCACTGTCGCCGCTGAAACGAATGCCATGGCGACGAAGCTTGTCGAAGCGCTGCGCAAGAAACAAACGGGCGGTGGTGTCGAAAGGCTGATTCATGAGTTTTCGCTGTCCAGCCAGGAAGGCGTCGCGTTGATGTGTCTCGCGGAAGCCCTGCTGCGCATTCCCGATCGCGCGACGCGCGACGCGCTGATTCGCGACAAGATCAGCAAGGGCGACTGGCGCTCGCATATGGGTCAGGCGCCGTCGCTGTTCGTGAACGCGGCGACGTGGGGCCTGATGATCACCGGCAAGCTGGTGACTACGAATAGCGAAGCGGGGTTGTCGTCGGCGTTGACGTGCCTGATTGGACGCGGCGGTGAGCCGCTGATCCGCAAGGGCGTCGATATGGCCATGCGGTTGATGGGCGAACAATTCGTTACCGGCGAGACGATTTCGGAAGCGCTCGCAAACAGCCGTAAGTTCGAAGCGCGCGGTTTCCGTTACTCCTACGACATGCTCGGCGAAGCCGCGACGACGGAAGAGGATGCGGTTCGCTATTACGCGTCGTACGAGCAGGCCATTCACGCGATCGGCAAGGCAGCCGGATTGCGCGGCATTTACGAAGGCCCGGGGATTTCCATCAAGCTGTCTGCGCTGCATCCGCGTTACTCGCGCTCGCAGCAGGAACGCACGATGACGGAGTTACTGCCGCGCGTGAAAGCGCTGGCGTTGCTCGCGCGGCGTTACGACATTGGTTTGAACATCGATGCGGAAGAGGCCGATCGACTGGAAATTTCGCTCGATCTGCTCGAAGCGCTGTGCTTCAATCCAGAGCTGGCCGGCTGGAACGGCATCGGTTTCGTGGTGCAGGCTTATCAAAAGCGCTGCCCGTTTGTGATCGATTATTTGATCGATCTGGCACGTCGCAGCTGTCATCGGATCATGGTTCGGCTGGTCAAAGGCGCGTACTGGGATTCGGAAATCAAGTGCGCGCAAGTCGATGGCCTCGAAGGCTATCCGGTCTATACGCGCAAGATCTACACGGACATTTCCTACGTGGCCTGCGCGAAGAAACTGCTCGGTGCGCCCGATGCCGTTTATCCGCAATTCGCCACGCACAACGCATTCACGCTGTCGGCTATCTATCATCTCGCCGGCGAGAATTATTACTCCGGTCAGTACGAGTTCCAGTGCCTGCACGGTATGGGCGAGCCGCTGTACGAAGAAGTCACCGGGCGCGACAAGCTCAACCGGCCATGTCGCGTGTATGCGCCTGTTGGCACGCATGAAACGCTGCTCGCATATCTCGTGCGCCGTCTGCTCGAGAACGGTGCGAATACGTCGTTTGTGAACCGTATCGCCGATAGAACGATTCCCGTCAGCGACCTTGTGCAGGACCATATCGACGAAGCGTCCAAGCTCACGCCGCTTGGTCTGCCTCATGCAAAGATCGCTTTGCCACGCCAGTTGTACGGCAGCGAGCGCCTCAATTCGATGGGCTTCGATCTGTCGAATGAGCATCGGCTGGCGTCGTTGTCGTCGGCGTTGCTGGCGAGCGCGAATCATCCGTGGCGTGCGACGCCCATGCTCGAAGCCGCTGATACCGTAGAGGGTGTTGCACGCGATGTCCGCAATCCGGCCGATTTGCGCGACCTCGTAGGCACGGTGGTCGAAGCGACCTCGGAGCAAGTTGCATTGGCGATTTCGAACGCGGTCGCCGCCGCGCCGATCTGGCAATCGACCCCCGTCGATGAACGCGCCGATTGCCTCGCCCGCGCAGCCGACCTGCTCGAAGCGCAGATGCATACGCTGATGGGCCTGGTCGTGCGCGAAGCGGGTAAATCGCTGGCGAATGCGGTATCGGAGATCCGCGAAGCGATCGACTTCCTGCGTTATTACTCGGCGCAGATCCGCAGCGAGTTTTCCAACGATACGCACCGGCCGCTGGGCCCCGTGGTATGCATCAGCCCGTGGAACTTCCCGCTCGCGATTTTCATGGGACAAGTGGCCGCAGCACTTGCTGCCGGTAATCCGGCGCTCGCGAAGCCGGCTGAACAGACGCCGCTGATCGCGGCGCAAGCCGTGCGCATCCTGCGCAAAGCCGGCGTGCCGCCGGGCGCGGTGCAACTGCTGCCGGGCAATGGTGAAACCGTGGGCGCGGCGTTGGTCGCTGACCCGCGTACGCGTGCCGTGATTTTCACGGGATCGACGGAAGTCGCGCGCCTGATCAACAAGACCTTGTCCGAACGGCTCGACCCGAATGGCCGGCCGATTCCGCTGATCGCGGAGACGGGCGGACAGAACTCGATGATCGTCGATTCGTCGGCGCTGGCCGAGCAAGTGGTCGCGGACGTATTGCAGTCCTCTTTCGATTCCGCCGGTCAACGCTGTTCGGCGCTGCGCGTGTTGTGCCTGCAGGACGACGTCGCGCATCGCACGCTCGACATGCTCACCGGCGCCATGCAGCAGCTTTCGATGGGGAACCCCGACCGGCTTTCCACCGATGTCGGTCCGGTGATCGATGCCGAAGCGAAGCAGAGCATCGACGCGCACATTGCGGCGATGCGCGAGAAGGGCCGCAATGTCGTGCAGTTGCCCGTGCCTGAAGGCTGCGCACAAGGCACGTTCGTCCCGCCGACGTTGATCGAACTTGATTCCATCGACGAGTTGAAGCGAGAAGTGTTTGGTCCGGTACTTCACGTAGTGCGGTATCGCCGGGCACATCTTGATAAATTGCTCGACCAAATTAAAGCGACGGGTTACGGGCTGACTCTGGGCATCCATACGCGTATCGATGAAACCATCGCGCACGTGGTCAGCCGCGCGCACGTGGGCAACATCTACGTGAACCGGAACGTGATTGGCGCGGTGGTCGGCGTGCAGCCGTTCGGCGGCGAAGGTCTGTCGGGCACGGGACCGAAAGCAGGCGGCGCGCTGTACTTGCAGCGGCTCCTTGCCAAACGTCCCACGGGCTTGCCGAAATCGCTGGAAAGCGCGCTGATCGTGGACCAGACGACCGCGAACGCAACACCGGCCGCGCTGACCGCGTTGCGCGACTGGGCTATTGCTGAGCGGGATCCGCAAACGGCGGCACGTTGCGAAGGCCATCTGCAACATGTCATGGCCGGCGCGACCGCCGTGCTGGCCGGCCCGACTGGCGAGCGCAACACCTACACGCTCGGCGCACGCGGCACCGTGCTGTGCGTAGCAGCGACGGCAAGCGGCGCGCGCGCGCAACTCGCCGCGGTGCTGGCCACGGGCAATAAGGCGCTGTTTTCCGGCGCGGCGAGCGAACAGCTCGTGGCGGCTCTGCCGGCGTCGATCAAGCCGTATGCATCGACGCGCAAGGGCCAGGATGCGGCCTTCGATGCAGTCTTGTTTGAAGGAGACAGCGACGAATTGATGGCGTTGGTGAAGGACGTCGCGAAACGCCCGGGACCGATCGTCTCGGTGCAGGGTGTGCCGGCGGGAGCATTCGCCGACGACGCCCACGACGGCGAGCAGGATTACGCGTTCGAACGGTTGCTGACGGAACGCTCGGTGAGCGTGAACACGGCGGCCGCGGGCGGCAATGCGAATTTGATGACGATCGGCTGAGCTGTATTCAGCATGGCGGGTCGGCTCAAACAAACGGCAGCAGGCACGGCGATCCCGGCACACGCTGCCACTTACATGGGAATCAGGAGAGTTTATGGATTACACGATGAAGAGGCTGGCAGCTGCGATGTTTATCGTTGGACTGTCGCTCGCGGAAACGGTTCAGGCACAGACGGCTGAAGACGTGAAGGTAGGATTCGCCGGCCCGATGACCGGCGCGCAAGCGCACTACGGCAAGGATTTCCAGAACGGCGTGGTGCTCGCGGTTGAAGATTTCAACGCGACCAAGCCCGTGATCGGCGGCAAGCCGATTCGCATCGTGCTCGATTCCGCCGACGACCAGGCTGACCCACGCACCGGCACGACCGCCGCACAGAAGCTGGTAGACGACAACATCAAGGGCATGCTCGGTCACTTCAACTCGGGCACAACGATCCCCGCTTCGCGCATCTATGCGAACGCCGGCATTCCCGAAATCGCAATGGCAACCGCGCCGGGATACACGACGCAAGGTTACAAGACCGCATTCCGCATGATGACTTCCGACACGCAGCAAGGATCGGTGGCCGGCGAGTTCGCGGTGAAGACACTGAAGATGAAGAAGATTGCGATTGTCAATGACCGCACGGCCTATGGCCAGGGTTTCGCCGACCAGTTCGAGAAGGCCGCGAAGGCATCGGGCGCGACCATCGTGGATCGTGAATACGCGAACGACAAGGCCGTTGACGTCAAGGCCATCCTGACCAAGATCAAGTCGTTGAATCCTGGCCTGGTGTACTACGGCGGTGCGGATTCGCAAGCTGGCCCGATGGTCAAGCAGATGAAGACGCTGGGCATGCGTGCGCCGTTGATGGCGGGCGAAATGGTCAAGACCGACACGTTCCTGAAGATCGCCGGCACTGCAGCCGACGGCACGGTGGCGTCGCTGGCTGGTTTGCCACTCGATGAAATGCCGGGTGGCGCGGCTTATGTTGCGAAGTACAAGGCGCGCTTCAACGAAGACGTGAAAAAGTACTCGCCGTACGCGTACGACGGCGCAATGGCCATGTTCTCGGCGATGAAGGCCGCAAACTCGACCGATCCGGCGAAGTACCTGCCGCTGCTCGCCAAGACCGACATGCCCGGCGTGACGTCGAAGCAGCTCGCGTATGACTCGAAGGGCGATTTGAAGAACGGCGGCATCACGCTGTACAAGGTCGTCGACGGCAAGTGGACGACGCTGCAAAGCATGGGTGGCAAGTAAGGTTTAGAGGGTTTGATTTTAAGTTTGGAAGCCCTGCATGCGTTCTGCGCAGCGGGGCTTTTTTTGCGTGCGCCCAGCATGGGCGCAATCTTGGAGGTGTAAGTCCTCCCGTGAGTTGACCACAGCGAACGAAGTGAAGCGCAACTGCGTGAGGGTGACCGAGTGTGGAACGTAACCGCCAAGCGAAACCGTGAGCCAAGGTATTAGAACCGAAGCAGGCGGTGCAACACCATCATTTAAGTTGCTCAACTCTTCCGG
>LGTG01000243.1 GCA_001190015.1 Candidatus Burkholderia crenata | reverse complement strand
AATTTCGAGATGTTGCAACGACCGGTTGAATTCGCCGCCTGCGCCGCGATATACACGTGGCGTACTGGCCAAGTATGCTGCATTCGCGTTGCCGGCAAACAAGGGCGCGGTAACGGGCTGATCGCGGGTGATTTGCGGCTGTTTTTCGCTTGGCGCCTGTGGACCGTTTCAGGTTCTGCCGGGGCCGGCGGAGATCAATGCTGGATTAATGGCTGCACTGGACCGAGCTCGGCCCCAGCGGGAACCGCCCCGCCCTGAATACCCCTTTCTACTGGCGCCCTCGCCGCTCCAGTTCGTCCGCCACCGCCTCGCGCACCCATTGCGTCAACTCGGTTTCCAGTGCCAACGCAACCTCCCGCGTGATCTGGCTGACCAGGCCAGTTGGAATGCTCCTGCAACGGCTCCCTGCAGCACTCCTCGATCAGCGCCCGGCCAGCGCCGGTCAAAAAGTGAGTAAACCGCCCGCGCAGCCTGTCCGCGATCACATCGGCGTCGCGATCCGCGCCGTGCGCAAGCTCCTCGCGCGTGGCCGCCGCGCCCTGCGACTGAGCGGGGTGCTCAGCCGCCCTGCTTGTAGTTGTTGAGCACATAGCCCCGATCGCGATAGAATCTATACCGGTCGCGCCCAGCCACGAGTTCGTGCTCCTCGTTGCCGACCACTTCCAGCAAGCGTTCAAACCGCGCGAACTGCGGCGGTACCGTTGCGCCGAGGTTCAATAGGATCTTGTGCAGCGGACCCTGCACCAGCGACTCCAGCGACGCAGTCAGCCACACCGGCGTCTCAACCGCCAGCGTGCTGTTCGCCGTGCAGTGCGGCACGAACTCGAGCGGCTTGAAAGTCCACAATTGTTCGTCGAACCGTTTCAACCGCTCGGGTTCGGCCAGCACGATCAGTGGCTGGCCGCTCAGGTAGGCCTTGCGCACAAGACGGCAGGCGTACGCGATCGAATCCCCCACATTCGAATGGAAATCGATTCGCGTCATGCCCACCCCTCCACGCTCACGCTTGCTTCAACCACGCTCATTCGCCCGCACGATCGACCAGGAACTGCGTGAGCAGCGGCACGGGACGTCCCATTGCGCCCTTTGCGGCGCCACTTTCCCACGCCGTACCCGCGATATCGAGGTGAGCCCACGGGTAGTTCTGCGCGAAACGCGACAGGAAACACGCCGCGGTAATCGCGCCGCCCGGCCGGCCGCCAATGTTCGCCACATCGGCGAAATTCGACTTCAGCAGGTCCTGGTATTCGTCGTCGAGCGGCATGCGCCAGGTCGGGTCGATGGCTTCTTTCGATGCATCCAGCAACTCGCCCGCCAACGCGTCGTCCTTTGAGAACAGGCCCGAGTTGTGATGGCCAAGCGCGACCACGCACGCGCCCGTGAGCGTGGCGATGTCGATCACTGCAGCGGGTTTGAAACGTTCCACGTAGGTCAGCGCATCGCAAAGAATCAGGCGGCCTTCCGCGTCCGTATTCAGCACTTCGATAGTTGTGCCCGACATGGACGTGACAATGTCACCCGGCTTCACCGCGTTGCCGGCCGGCATGTTCTCGCAGGTCGGCACCACGCCGATCACGTTGAGTTTCAGCCCCATTTCCGCGATGGCGCGCATGGTGCCGAACACAGAACCGGCGCCGAGCATGTCGTACTTCATCTCGTCCATGCCTTCGCCCGGCTTGATGGAGATGCCGCCGGTGTCGAACGTGATGCCCTTGCCGACCAACACGACCGGAGCGGCCTTCGCGCCTGCGCCTTGGTGATGCATCACGATGAACGCAGGCGGTTCAACCGAGCCTTTCGCGACCGACAGGAACGAACCCATGCCCAGCGCTTCGATCTGCTTCTGGCCGAGCACTTCCACCTTCAGCTTGAACTCCTTGCCCAGCTTTTTCGCGATATGGCCGAGATATGTGGGCGTGCAAACGTTCGGCGGCAAGTTGCCGAGATCGCGCGTGAGATCCATGCCGTTGGCGAGCGCCGTGGCGTGTTTCACGGCAAGCTTCGCGGCTTTCTCGTTGTCGTCGATGCTGAACACCACTTTCTTCAGCGCCCGATCGCCGTTTTCCGGTTTGCTTTTCATCTGCGTGAACTTGTAGGTCAACTCGCGCAGCGCGAGGATGGCGCAGCGCACACCCCAGTCGCCGGTGCGTTCCGGCACCGGCAGTTGGGCAAGCGTGAAGGCCACGTTCGCGATCTTCGTGGCAAGCAGCGCCCGCCAGGCGGCGCGTGCGGCTTCCGTGTAAGCCTTTTGATTGAAAGCGTCTTGCTTGCCGAGCCCGACCAGCAAGATCCGTGACGCGCCAATCCCCGTCACTTCGGTCAGCATCAGCGTGGAACCTGCCTTGCCGCTCATGTCGCCGGCTTTCACCGTGCGCGTGAGCAGACCCTTGGTCACCAAATCCATCTCGCGGGCGGCGCCCGTCAACGTCTGCGTTTCGAACACTCCGAGCACCACTACATCGGCCTTCCCGTTAAGGAAACCATTTGCCGAGCCTTTGCTCCAATCACAGGCTTTTATGCTAAAGTTCATCGCGCTTATCCTCGGATAAAATCTGGGCTGAAAGATGAAAGCCGCAATTATCCGCTATTTTTTCCGAGGCAGTCGCAGGCAGCGATACCCTGATTGAATGTCTCGCTCATGACCCGTTCAATCGGCACGTTTGTCATGGCGTGTGGCGCAAACGCGGACCGCACATAATCCAACCGCCTGGTCGCCGCCGGTTTCCACCTGACAATCAATGATCTTCGAACGCTCCCTTCAGCGTGAACTCGCGTATACGGCTGGCGCCGTATACATGGTGCTGCTCACGATCATGCTGACCACGATGATGATTCGCATCGTCGGCTTTGCAGCATCGGGGCAAGTCGACCCGCGCGACGTCGTCGTGCTGATCGGCCTCACCGTCATCGGCTATCTTGCCGTGATCATGATCACGACCCTGTTCTTCTCCATCCTGTTCGTGCTGACGCGCTGGTATCGCGACTCGGAAATGGTTGTGTGGCTCGCGTCGGGCATCAGTCAGACGGCGCTGATCAAACCGGTCGCGATCTTCTCCACGCCCATCATCATCGCCATTGTATTTTTCGCGTTCGTCGTCTGGCCCTGGTCGAATTTGCAAAGCAAGCTGATCAAGGCACGGTTCCAGCAACGCGACGAAGTCTCGCTGCTCGCGCCTGGCCAGTTCCGCGAATCGCCAACCAGCCACCGCGTGTTTTTCGTCGAGAAGATGACGCCGGATCAGGTCCACGTGCAGAACGTGTTCGTGACGAGCACGGAAGGTGGCAAAGTCAACGTGGTGGTATCGAAGAACGGCCATACCGAAACGCACGCCAATGGCGATCGATTCGTGGTGCTGGAAAACGGCCGGCGCTACGACGGTATTCCGGGACAACCGAACTTCCGGATCATGGAATTCGAGCGCTACGGCGTGAAAATCCAAAGCCAACAATTCGTGAACACGCCGACCACGACCGGCATGTATACGAGCGAGCTGCTGGCCAATCCCACCCGTGACAACCTTGCCGAAATCGCGTGGCGCGCGGGTCTGCCGCTGATCGCGATCAACCTGATGCTGCTCGCTATTCCGCTCTCTTACCAGAATCCCCGACGCAGTCGCACAATCAATCTCGTGATGGCCGTGCTGATCTATCTGACGTATTCCAACCTGCTGAACGTCGTGCAGTCGTGGATCGAGCAAGGCCGGGTATCGTTTGTGGCCGGGCTAGTGGCGCTGCACATAATCGTCTCCGTCATGGTCGCATTCATCTTCTGGATGCGCATACGCAATCGCCCGCTCTTCAAGCTACCGGCGTTCACCCGCTCGAAAGGGGCCTGACGCAATGCGCATTTACGAACAGTATTTCGCGCGTCAGATCTATCTCGCGTTCATCTTCGTCTTGTTTGCGTTCTCGGGCCTATTCTTCTTCTTTGACCTGATCAACGAGTTGAATACGGTCGGGCACGGCAACTACAAGTTCGGGCTGGCCGTGCTGCGGGTAGCATTGCAGACGCCCTCGCGCTTCTACGAAATCATCCCGGTTGCCGCGCTGATCGCAGCCATCTACGTGTTCGCGCAAATGGCCGCCGCGTCCGAATTCACCATTTTCCGCGTGTCCGGATTGTCCACCGGCAAGACGCTGCGCTCGCTGCTCAAGATCGGCATACCGATGGTGCTGCTCACGTATGTGATCGGCGAAGTGGTTGGCCCCTACTCCGACCAGCTCTCGGAAAAAGTGCGGCTCGAAGCGCTGGGGTCGTCGGTGTCGATGAACTTCGAATCAGGCGTCTGGGTGAAAGACACGCTGACCGCGCGCGCGGACGGCGAACAGGTCACACGCTTTGTGAACGTGGGCATGCTGAATCCGGATACGACCATTGCGGACGTCCGTATCTACGAATTCGATTCTCTGTTCCGGCTGGCGAACGTGCGGATTGCCAAAAGCGGCGTGTTCCAGCCGCCGGGCCACTGGAAACTCACCGGCGTAACGGACACCGAAGTCGTCGACGCACCGCCGCAAGCCGTAAATCCTGGCGACGCGCTCAACCCGGTGTATCGTGCGAAACAGATCACCCTGCCCGAGTATTCGCTGCGCTCCGAACTCACGCCGCAGATTTTGTCGGTGCTACTAGTGTTGCCAGACCGGATGTCGATGTTCAATCTGTTCAGCTACATCCAGCATTTGACGGAAAATCATCAGGACACGCAGCGTTATCAGATCGCGTTCTGGCGCAAGATCCTGTACCCGCTCGCGGTGCTCGTGATGCTGGTGCTGTCACTGCCGTTTGCGTACCTGCATACGCGTGCCGGCGTGGTGGGTGTGAAGGTATTCGGCGGCATCATGATCGGCATGAGCTTCCAACTGATCAACACGCTGTTCTCTCACATTGGTACGCTGAACACCTGGCCCGCGCCATTGACGGCCGCAGCACCGGCGCTGGCATATCTGGTCATCGGCCTGATAGGGTTGAGGTGGGTGGACCGGCATTAGGGCATTAGGGCTTCAAGACTGTGGAGAACGCCATGAACAAGCACGGTTTTGTCTTGTTCGGCCACGGTGCACGTGATCCGCGCTGGGCCGAGCCTTTCGAACGGCTCGCCACGAAACTGCGGGCCCTGCGCCCTGAGCCGGTATCGCTCGCGTTTCTCGAACTGACGACGCCTGATTTGCCCACGGCTATCGAACAGCTGGTAGCGGACGGGTGCAATGCAGTCACCGTCGTGCCTGTGTTTTTCGGTCAGGGCGGCCACATACGGTGTGATCTGCCCGAATTGCTCGATCGATGCCGCGTGATGTTTCCGTCGCTGACCCTTCACTGTGCGACAGCCGTTGGTGAAGACGAGTCAGTGCTGAATGCGGTTGCGGAATATTGCGTTCGGCAGATTGGATAGGTTTTTCGTCCCCTCGCTAACGCGCTGATAAGTGCTCACGAAAGCACGACCGTTTTCCACGATGCCCCGCGAGTCATGGACTTTCGGGGCATTTTCTTGTCCGAAGAATTTTCCCGACGCTATTGGGGACCCACGCTCCGACATGCCCAGCGTGGACTTTTCATCAAAACGTTTCTTATGCGGCAAAAATAGTCATATCTGACCAATTAAGCCACTTATTTGGTCAGGGATAATTTTGCAATCTCGCAACATTGACGATCATGATCGGCTCCGAGCGCCATGGATTTGAAAAAGCTCTCGTGGATCGTTGACCAACGAGGGCTTTCAGACAAAATGAACGGCAACTGCATCAAGCAGAGATCCCGCACGCTGCAGCGAGTTTTCTCCGCACGGCCTTCGACTTGGATCAGGCTGCGACTTGCATTGCGGCTTCCACGCCTTGGACCGATACCCCCAACGACCGCTCCATAAACGCCTCACCGATCATCAGCAAACTCGGCTGCGATGCATCGAGCCAGTCATGAGCCTCGCCACCAATCGCCATTTCGCCCAGCGTCAACGTCAGCGAACGTTCACGCGGTGTACTGCAAGCCTCGACTATAGCAACCGGCGTCGACGCTGGCCGCCCTGCACCGATAAGCTGCTGCGCGATCTCCGGCGCGCTGTCACGGCCCATGTAGAACACGAGCGAATCCGCACTTGCCTGCTCGCGGATTTCATCGGTATCAGGCGCACGGCTGTAGGTCGCCAACGCCACACTCCGCGATACCCCGCGTAAGGTCAGCGAGCGCTTCAACGTCGCAGCGCTGGCAAGCGCGGCCGTGATCCCCGGCACCACTTCGTACTCAATACCCGCGGCTTCCAGCGCGCGCATTTCTTCGTCCGCGCGACCGAACAGCATGGGGTCTCCGCCCTTCAGGCGCACGATGATCTCATGCTCGCGGGCGGCATCGACGATTTGCTTGTTGATGAAATGCTGGGCAGTCGAACGCCGCCCGCAGCGCTTGCCCACCGCGATCTTGCGCGCGTCCGGCGCGTAGTCGAGCATGGCCGGCTCAATCAGCGCATCATGCAAAATGACTTGCGCCTGGTTCAACAACTTCGCACCGCGAACCGTAATCAGGTCCGCAGCACCCGGCCCCGCGCCGATCAGATACACCTTACCCATAATCAATACTCAGGCTGAATACGCGCGAATCATCCCGGCCGCAACCGTGTGATGCGTCGCTTCATCGATAAGAACAAACGCGCCCGTGCCCTGATGCGTGTCGTAGGCATCGCAGACGATCGGCTTTTGAAGCGTCAGCGCCACGCGGCCGATGTCGTTCATCGTCAGGTTATGGCGGTCCACCGAGTGCAGTAACGTATGCACGTCGAGCACTTCCTTGATCGCGCCAATCCGTGCGAACACCGTGTTCGTGGTCTGCTTCAGCAGGTACTTGCGCTGCGGCGAGAGCGACTCTTCATCGAACCAGCAGAGGTCCGCGTCCAGCTTCTTCGCCGGCTCGATCTTCGTGCCACTAGTGTTGCGCGGCACGAACGTATCGCCGCGCGACACATCGACATCTTCCGCCAGGCAAATGGTAACCGTCTGCCCCGCGAACGCACGATCCACTTGCGCCACGCTACCCGGAACTGGCGCGATGATTTCGGCAACGGTTGCATCGCGGTTCGCCGGCAGAAGGGTGATCGTGTCGCCCAGCTTCACCTCGCCCGACTCAACCCGGCCCATGTAGCCGCGGAAATCGTCAGCTTGACTGCCGTCCCGACGCGTGACCCATTGCACAGGAAAACGCAGCGCCTGATCAACAGGCTGCGCAACCGGCAGCGCTTCGAACAGATCGAGCAGCGGCTCGCCCGCATACCAGGGCATGCGCTCGCTGGCACTCACGATGTTGTCGCCCTTCAACGCCGATACCGGCACGAAGCGCACATCGGCAATTCCAAGCCGGCGAGCGAGTTCCGCATACGCCTCGCGGATCTCGTTGAAGCGCGACTCGCTGAAGTCGATCAGGTCCAGCTTGTTGATCGCAACGATCACATGCTGCAGCCCAAGCAACTTGACGATCGCGCTATGGCGCACGGTCTGCGGTAGCAGTTGCGCCACGCCGTCCTTCAACGTTACCCGCGTGGCGTCGACGAGAATAATCGCAGCATGCGCCGTCGATGCACCCGTCACCATGTTGCGGGTGTACTGCTCGTGGCCAGGGGTATCGGCAATGATGAACTTGCGCTTGGCAGTAGCGAAATAGCGGTATGCAGCATCGATCGTAATGCCCTGCTCACGCTCGGCCTCAAGACCATCCGTTAGCAGCGAAAGATCGATTTCGGCGCCAACGGTGCGCTTATTCTTCACTCGCGACAACGCCGACAACTGATCCGACAACACCGCCTTGCTATCGAACAGCAGACGGCCAATCAACGTGCTCTTGCCGTCATCGACGCTGCCTGCCGTGATGAAACGCAACACGCCGAGGTCTTCGGGTTTACGAACGCTCATGATGTTTCCCTGTTCCTTGTTACGGCACAGTGCTTAGAAATAACCTTGTTTCTTGCGGGTTTCCATCGCGGCTTCGGACGCTTGGTCGTCCATGCGCGTGGCGCCGCGTTCCGTGATTTCCGTCACGGCCGTCTCGGCGATGATCTTCTCTACGTCGTCGGCATCGCTGGCAACGGGGCACGTGCAACTGATGTCGCCGACGGTCCGGAAACGCACTTGCGCGACTTCCGAGACTTCGCTTCCCTGCAACGGCGTAAGTGGCGTCAGCGGAACGAGCAGGCCATTGCGGCGAATGATCTCGCGATCGTGCGCATAATAAATGGACGGCAGTTCAAGCTTCTCGCGACCGATATATTGCCAGATATCCAGTTCGGTCCAGTTCGAGATCGGGAACACGCGCAGATGCTCGCCGTTATGCAGGCGCGCGTTGTAGATGCTCCACAGTTCCGGGCGTTGCGCTTTCGGGTCCCACTGGCCGAATTCATCGCGGAAAGAGAAGATGCGCTCTTTCGCGCGAGCCTTTTCTTCATCGCGACGCGCGCCGCCGATCAACGCCGTATAACCGTATTTTTCGATGGTTTCAAGCAACGTCACCGCTTGCGCAGCATTACGCGAATCCGTTTCGCGACGCAGACGCACGGTGCCTTTCTTGATCGAATCTTCCACATGACCGACCACGAGCTCGGCACCAATTTCAGCGGTACGGCGATCGCGGAAGTCGATGACTTCGTCAAAGTTATGACCGGTATCGATATGAACCAGCGGGAACGGCAGCACGGTCTTGCGGCCCGAGCCCAGGCCAAATGCCTTCAACGCGAGATGCAGCACAACGACCGAATCCTTACCGCCGGAGAACAGCAATGCAGGCTTGCTGCACTCGGCGACGAGTTCGCGCAGGATGTGAATGGACTCGGCTTCGAGCCAGTCGAGGTGGTCCATCCGGTTACCGCGATTCGCGACCGGGGCGTTGACTGTTGAATCGAGCGTGCTGCTCATATGCGTCGTTCCTTGGTTGCTTTGCATGGCACCAAGCTTGTGGCGTCATGCTTCAATATCAATGCGTTCAGAGCACCGAACTTGGCGCTGCGCTGCGGTCTTCCACGATCTTTATATTCGTCACGTGCAATCCGCATTCCTTCGTGTCCCGTGACTCCCACCACCAGCGTCCTGCCCGGCTGTCTTCGCCCGGACGGATGGCGCGCGTGCACGGCTCACAGCCAATGCTCGGATAACCGCGCGCCTGCAGCGGGTTGACGGGGACATCGAAAGCTTTCAAATAGGCCCAGACATCGGCTTCAGTCCAGTCCGCGAGCGGATTGAACTTCGCAATACCGCGCGGCGCGTCGCGCTCTTCTTCGTGTAACTCTACGCGAGTTACCGATTGCTCGCGGCGCTGTCCCGTGACCCACGCGCTCACGCCTTTCAGCGCGCGATTCAGCGGTCCAACCTTACGAATCCCGCAGCAGCTTTTACGCAGGTCGACGCTTTCATAGAACGCGTTCAGACCGTGATCCCGAACATACTCTTCCACCGCTTGCGGCTGCGGATAAACTTGTTCGATGTCGTAGCCGTACCGCTCTTTCACGCAGTCGATCATGCCCAGCGTTTCAGCATGCAGACGGCCTGTATTCAGCGAAAAGATGCCGATCTTTACATCGCGTGAAAGAATGACGTGCGTAAGCAGCATATCTTCGGCCGCGAGACTGCTGGCTAGCTTGACGTTCGCATGACGTTGCGCGATGGAATCGAGCATGGAGTCCAGACGTTCGACTTTGGCTTGCAGTTCGGCATTCATGTAGATGCTCCGGAGAGAGCTGCGCCACGACGGCGAAACAGCGGTTCCGGATTATCAACAGCGCCCTGATACGGAATGCTCAATTCAGCGAACGCATTCAGCGCGTCGTGAATATCTTTATCGGCGCGAACGGCGAAGGCGTCGAAACCGCAACGTGCGTGAAAGCGCAACTGATCGCGCAGTACGTCGCCGATGGCCCGCAACTCACCCTTCCACTGATAACGCTCGCGCAGCAAACGGCCGATGCTGAAACCGCGGCCATCGCTGAACTTAGGGAAATCGACGGCGATCAGCGCGATCTTGTCGAAGTCCTCGACCAGTTCCGCGGGTTCATCGTCGGGGGCAAGCCACACGCCGATCGGTTCTTTCTTGTGCGCCGCGGTCAACGCGTTTTTGTGCTCTTTCCACCACGTGAACGACACGATCACCTTGGCCGGCAACAATGCATCGACTGCGGGCACCGCGCCATCTTCCGCGGCACGCACCACAGTCCAGTCGTCTTCAACCACTTCGCGATTCTTGATAATCAAAGCCATGTGCTGATCCTTAACGGTTTCACGCATGCGCTGGCTGGCGCGATGCGTACACGCGTTCCTTGAACGGTGCGATGCCGATACGGCCGTACGTCTCGATGAAACTCTCGCCTTCAATGCGATTCTCGACGAACGTCTCGATCACTTGCGACACCACGTCGGGCATTTCGTGCGCCGAGAACGACGGGCCGATCATGCGGCCAAGATGCGCGCCCGTTGCGCCCGAGCTTTGCTCGCCGCCGAGCGTGACCTGATAACACTCTGAGCCGTCCTTATCGACACCCAACACACCGATGTTGCCAATGTGATGATGACCGCAAGCGTTGATACAACCCGAGATGTTGAGCGTCAGGTCGCCAAGGTCGTACACGTAGTCGAGGTCGCTGAAACGCTCTTGAATAGCTTGCGCAATCGGGATTGACTTTGCGTTTGCGAGCGAGCAAAAATCGCCGCCCGGGCACGCAATGATGTCAGTCAGCAAACCAATATTCGATGTCGCGAAACCCAGCGCCTTCGCGCGTTCCCACACCGTGTACAGGTCGCGCTTCTTCACGTTCGCGAGGATCAAGTTCTGCTCGTGCGAGACGCGGATTTCACCGAATGAGAATTCGTTGGCGAGATCGGCGACGGCTTCCATCTGCTTGTCCGTTGCGTCGCCCGGGGCAATGCCCGTGGGCTTCAGCGACAACGTCACCGACGCATAACCCGGCACCTTGTGCGGACGCACGTTGCGTTCGATCCAGCGCGCGAACGCCTTGCTCTCGATGAGATGCTTTTCATACGACGCATCCGTATCCGGCAGTTTTTCATACGCGGGCGGTGCGAAGAACTGCGACACGCGGTCGAGTTCTTCCTGCGTGAGCGTGGAGGGACCGTCCTTCAAATGTGCCCACTCTTCTTCCACTTGGTGCGCGAATTTCGCGGGACTCAGCGCCTTCACGAGAATCTTGATCCGCGCCTTGTACATATTGTCGCGACGGCCGTAGCGGTTATACACACGCAATACGGCTTCGCAGTACGTCAGCAGATGCTGCCAGGGCAGACCTTCCTTGATGATCGCGCCAACGATAGGCGTACGACCCAAACCACCGCCCGCGAGAATGCTTGCAACCACTTTCCCGGCTGCGTTCTTCTTCAGATAAACGCCGAGATCATGCACTTGCACAGCCGCACGATCTTCCACCGAGCCGTTAACCGCGATCTTGAACTTGCGCGGTAGCCACGCGAACTCGGGGTGAAAAGTCGACCATTGACGCAAGATCTCCGCCCAAGGACGCGGATCGACGAATTCATCGGACGCCACGCCGGCAAATTGATCGGCGGTGATGTTGCGAATACAATTGCCTGACGTTTGAATGCCGTGCATTTGCACCGATGCCAGCTTGCGCAGGATCTCCGGCGTCTCTTCGAGCTTGATCCAGTTGAACTGGATGTTGGTCCGCGTCGAAAAGTGGCCGTAACCGCGGTCGTGCTCACGCGCGATCGTACCGAGCATGCGCATCTGGTCGCTGCGCAAGTTGCCGTACGGAATCGCGATGCGGTGCATGTACGCGTGCCGCTGCATATAGAGACCGTTCTGCAGGCGCAGCGGCCGGAATTCTTCTTCGCTCAACTCGCCGGACAAGCGGCGGCGCACTTGGTCGCTGTATTGAGCGACGCGTTCGTCGACAATTTTCTGGTCGATCTGATCGTATTGATACATTCGGGGCCCCAGTTTTTAGTAGTTCCACCAGTACGGCGTCCTAGCCACGCCGCACATCGCCATCAGTAGAGTCATCGCCTGGAACGCCGTTCGGACCGTGCGCTCATTTGCTTACGACAAGTACAGATATCGATATTGGAAAAATTGGCTCGATGGTAATAAACTTCCTATATATTGCAAACGACTGGTAAATTACTTTAATATGCGGATGGATTATATATGAATCTGCACCAGTTCCGCTTCGTGCGCGAAGCCGTCCGGCAGAACTACAACCTCACCGAAGCCACTAAAGCGCTGTTCACGTCGCAGCCGGGGGTATCGAAAGCGATCATTGAGCTGGAGGATGAACTCGGGGTCGAGATTTTCACGCGTCACGGCAAACGGGTTCGTTCGCTGACGGAGCCGGGGCGAATTATCCTGGCATCCGTGGAAAAAATCCTGCAGGAAGTCGAAAGCCTGAAGCGTGTCGGTAAAGATTACGCGGCGCAGGATCAGGGCAATCTGGTGATCGCGGCCACGCATACGCAGGCGCGTTATTCGCTGCCGAACGCCATCGCGGAGTTCAAGAAGCGTTCCCCGAAGGTGCATCTTTCGATTCTGCAAAGCAGTCCGACGCAAGTGGCCGAAATGGTCATCCACGATCAGGCCGATATCGCCATCGCCACGGAAGCAATTGCCAACTATAAGGAACTGGTGCCGTTGCCGTGTTTCCAGTGGCACCACGTCGCGGTCATGCAGCCGGATCATCCGCTGCTCGAGCGCAAGCTGCTGACGCTCGACGACCTGGCGCAATACCCGATCATCACCTACGACAACGCGTTCGCCGGCCGCTCGAAGATCAACCAGGCGTTCGCGCTGCGCAATCTGACGCCCGATATCGTCCTGAAAGCCATTGATGCCGACGTGATCAAGACTTACGTCGAGCTGGGCCTGGGCGTGGGCATTCTCGCGGATATCGCGTTCAACCCCGAACGCGATAAACATCTTCGCGCGATGCCCGTCGGCCATCTGTTCGGCACGAACGTCACGCGGCTCGCTTTGAAACAAGGCGCGTATTTACGCAGCTATGTGTACATGCTGGTCGAACTGCTTTCGCCTTCCATGAACCGCAAGCTGATCGAGTAGGCGCTCTCGGGTGAGCACGAAAGCGACGAGCTTTGATTGACCGGGTTGGAGTACGACGCGGGCCGCGCTCGCGTTGAAACTCGTGCCACGCGATTTTTGTCAGCCCCACACTTCAGCATTTTTAAACCACACCTCTTCGCGGAGACCATCTAATGAAGTTGTCGAAATTCATGCGCCCGGCGCTGATGTTCAGCGCACTCGCGTTTTTCAGCGCAACGGCCAGTGCGCAACTGAAAGTCGGTATCGATCTGTCGAGCACGGGGCCTGCGGCCGCCATCGGCATCACGAGCAAGAACGCCATGCTGATGTGGCCGAAGACTATTGCGGGTCAGCAGGCGGAATACATCATTCTCGACGACAGCTCCGACCCGGGCGCGGCCGTGCGCAATATCCGCAAGCTGATTACAGAAGACAAGGTCGACGTGATCGTCGGACCGAACATCACACCGGCAGCGCTCGCGGCGCTCGATCCGGTAGCCGAATACCAGACGCCGATGATCACGCTGATCGGCTCGGCGTCGGTGGTTGAACCGTAGGAAGTCAAGAAGGTGTGGGCGTTCAAGATGGCCCAGACCGACAGCGCAATGGCCGACGTGATGACCCGCACGATGGTCAGCCGGAACGTGAAGACGGTCGGTTTCGCCGATAGATAGTTACGGCGATAGCTGGTTCAAAGAATTCTCGAAATCCGCCGAATTGCGGCATATCAAGGTGTTCGCGAGCGAGTGTTTTAATCGCACCGACGCGAGCGTGACCGGGCAGATTCTCAAGCTGATGGCCGCGAAACCGGATGCGGTGCTGATTGCAGGCGCGGGTAAGCCAACGGTGTTGCCGGAACGCACGCTGATCGAGTGCGGGTACAAGGGCGCGATCTATCAGACGCAAGGCATTGCGACGCCGAAGTTTATCAAGCTCGGCGGCAAGGATGTGGAAGGCACGCTGTTCCCGACGCAGCCGGTCGTGCTCGCGCGGACGTTGCCGGCGGATCACCCATCGAAGAAGGCAGCGCTGGCTTCCGTCGATGCTTACGAGGCAAAGTACGGCAAGGGTACGGTCACACACACAGTTTGCCGGCGATGCGGCCGGGGTCTATCCGCGGCTGCAGGATACGGTCGGACGGGCGCTGAAGGCCGGGCAGCCTGGGACGGTGGCGTTTCGGGTGGCATTGCGCTCGGAGCTGGAACACACGCATGAACTGGTGGTGCCGAACGGGGTGGTCAACACCAGAGCCACCGATCACGTCGGGTTGGATCAGCGGGCAAGCGTGATGGGCATCATCAAGAACGGCCAGTTCACGTATATTTGAGCCAGTTAACGGTCCAGCGAATGCAGTTGTCTCCTGCGGGTGTCTGAGGGCTTGCCCGCGGAAACGATTTTCGGGATAATCGTCGGTTGGCGTCGGATGTCGGATTTCTTCCGCCCTCAGTCGGCTGGTTCAAATGCTGTTTGCCCGGGTGGTGAAATTGGTAGACGCAGGGGACTCAAAATCCCCCGCCGCAAGGCGTGCCGGTTCGATTCCGGCCCCGGGCACCATTTCCGAAAAGCCGTTTCTGCGTATGCAGAGACGGCTTTTTCGCGTGCGCCCAGCATGGGCGCAATCTTGGAGGTGTAAGTCCTCCCGTGAGTTGACCACAGCGAACGAAGTGAAGCGCAACTGCGTGAGGGTGACCGAGCGTGGGGAGGAAGCGTGGAGCGAAACCGTGAGCCGATGTA
>LGTG01000242.1 GCA_001190015.1 Candidatus Burkholderia crenata | reverse complement strand
GATTCCTTATTAACAGATAATCGTAGAAAAATATGGGTAGTTGCAAGTTCATCAAGGTCCGTCATCACATAATGCGCAGTAGCGCCAATCAACTTAACGCCGCGATCGAACGCCTGGTAATAAGGCTTGGCGCACTTGAAGCTCGGCAAGAACGAGTGGTGAATATTGATGGGCCGGCCATTAAGCGCTGCGCACATCTCCAGCGATAAAATCTGCATATAACGCGCGAGCACGACGAGATCAATCTTGTGCTGATCGACGATTTCCAGCACCCGCGTTTCCTGCGAAGCCTTCCCTTCTGGCGTGGACGCGATCAACGGCAGATGATGAAACGGCACGTCATAACTGGCGGCGATCTGATAAAAATCCCGATGATTCGAAACAATCGTCGGAATTTCGATCCCGAGCTGGCCAGTGTGATATCGGAACAGCAGGTCGTTCAGGCAATGCCCGATCTTCGATACCATGATCATCACGCGCGGTTTCACCGACGCATCGTGCAGCTCCCACTTCATGCCGAATTCATCGGCGAGCGTGCTGAACGATGTGCGCAACGCGGCGAGACCGGGGTCGTCGCCGACCTGCTGGAAGGAAGTGCACGCGCATGAAAAATTCGCTGGTGTGACTATCGCCGAATTGCGCGGAATCGAGAATATTGCTGCCGAGATAGAACAGGAATCCAGACACGGCATGCACAATGCCTGGACGATCCGGACACGACAACTTCAAGATAAAACTATGTTCGGTCGACATGAACCGATACTCCTCTGAGATGTTTCAAAGCACTTCCAACGCGTGTTCACAGTGTGTTCAAACCCCCGGCGGTAAATAAATCGCCGGGCATGCCCTCGCACGCTTCTTCGTCTATCCAGTTACGGCGCAGCAGGCAATCCAGGGCGGCCAGACTGGCATCGACCGTCATTGCGCCTTCTTCAATCCATCGCGCGACTTCATCGATATGGGCAAGCCGGTGTTCACCCACTTCGCCATCCTGATTGCGCGGCGCAAAATCGGCGGGCAAGGCCAGGTCGAAAACGTAAATCAGCTCTGCCTGAGTGCCTTCGGGCAGCGATTGCAGCACGTAGAATTCGCGCCCGCGCACGGCCTTGGCGGCAAGCTGCGGCTGCATGCCCGCTTCTTCCCAGCACTCCTTCACGAGCGTTTCCTCGATCCCCATCCACCAGCCGATACCGACCAGCCGATACCGCCAGCCACCACGTTATCAAGCATGCCGGGATCGGTCGCTTTCGTTTCGCTGCGCCTGGCGATCCAAAGCTCCGGCGCGCGGCCCGGCTCTTCAACAATGCCGTTCAGATGGACGGCATACGTCATTGTGCCGAAGAATCGCGACGCGGCTCGCTCGATGAACGCAAGCGGCTCGGCTTCGAAGGCATTGCGGATTGCGTAGGTTTCGTTGCGCCAGCCGGGGATGCGGCCGTCAGCCGCCAGCATGCCGATGACCGCGCCAAGCGCGGCGCTGCGCGCGTTGAGATCGGAGAAGGTATCGGCGAGGCGGATCGACGTTTGATCGATATGAAACACGTCCGGCCATGAGTACACCGCAGGCTCGTCGATGCGGCGAATCCAGCCGACCCGTTCACGGTCGATGTAAAACGAGTGCGCCGAAGCATCGAAACGACGCGCGGCGACGATGGCAGGCAAGCTCATGAGGTGCTCCGGCGACGACGGAAAGCCGGAAATTGTACAGGCACTTTCGTTCGCACCGCTTACGAACGAAAGCGCCCTTAATCCTTCAGCGCCACGCGAATCCCCAGCCCGATAAACGTCGCCCCGGCCAGCCGGTCAAGCCACACTCTCACCTTCGGGCGCCGCTTCAGATAAGTCCCGATCATTCCGGCGGCAACGCCAAAAACCGAAAACACCACCACCGTCTGCAACATGAACACACCGTCGAGTTCAAACATCTGCAACATGACGTTCTGCACGCCATGCGGATTGACGAACTGCAGCAGGAATACGATAAAAACAGCGTCACTTTCGGATTCAGCAAATTGCCGATCAGGCTTTGGCGAAACACCACAGCCAACGGCTGGCTGGGCCGCTCATGCGCAGTAGACGAACCCTTGCTACGAATCGCCTTGATGCCAATCCAGACCAGATAAGCCGCGCCCGCCAGCCCGACCGCTTCAAAGGCCATTGGGGAAGACTTGAGCAACGCCGCCACCCCAAGCGCGGCTAGCGTCGTGTGAAACAAATGCCAGCGGCAAATCCGAGCGCCGCAACCAGCCCGGCCGCACGCCCTTGAGAAATACCCCGTGCAAGCACCTGGAGATTGTCCGGACCGGGGACCGCGGTAATAGCAATGGAAGCTGCAAGGAACAAAAGGAAATTAGGCATGGCAGATAATTCGGGGAAATTAGTGGCCGCTGAATTCGCAGACCGTATAAAGCGGCAAACCCGCTTCACGCAGAAGTTTCGACCCGCCAAGCTCCGGCAAATCGATAATCGCCGCCCCCTCGACTACCACCGCGCCGAGCCGTTCGAGCAACATCTTGCCGGCCATCATCGTACCGCCGGTCGCAATCAGGTCGTCAACGAGCACCACCCGCTCGCCCGGCTTGCAGGCGTCCTCGTGAATTTCGACGGTTGCGCTGCCATATTCAAGTTCATAGGACTGCGAGAACGTCCTGAACGGCAACTTGCCCTGCTTGCGGATAGGCACGAAACCCAGGCTCAATTTGTAAGCCAGAATCGGCCCGATGATAAAACCACGCGCATCAAGTCCGGCAATCGTATCGATCCGCACATCTGCATCTATATAGCGCTGCACCAGCAGATCAATCAGCGTACGCAGCGCACGCCGATCCTGCAAAACCGGCGTGATATCGCGGAACTGCACACCGGGCTGCGGCCAGTCCGGCACAGTGCGAATCCGTTCCCGGATAAAACTGGCAGGATTGGGCACCGAGTGCACTGAGAACTCAGACATGATTGATGTCTCCTGAAAAATGTCAGGCTACCGCGCCGGCACGGCGATTGCGCGACAGCCGCTCTTCCGCCTGCTGCAACGCTTCGGGCAAACCGCGCAGCACCACAATGTCGCTCGCACGGAGCTTGGTGTCGGGATCGGGCTCCACGCCACGCATTCCATGCCGACGGATTGCTGTTACCTCCACCCCGTCGCCCACCAGCCCAAGCTCGTCGAGCGTACGGCCGACCGCGTCGGCGTTTTCATCGACGGGAACTGATTGTAGCCGGACCTGCTCGTGCCGCTCGTCGTCCTCATCCGCGCCGTGAAAATAACCCCGCAGCATGCTGTAACGCTTGTCGCGCATTTCCTCCACGTGCCGGACCACGCGGCGCCGCATCGGCACGCCCATTAGCATCAGCGTATGCGACGCCAGCATCAAACTGCCCTCCACGATCTCCGGAATCACCTCCGTCGCGCCGGATGCAATCAGCCTTTCCAGATCGGCGTCGTCGACAGTACGCACGATGGTTGGCAACGTGGGCTCGAGTTCGTGGATGCTGTGCAGCACGCGCAACGCGGAAGGCGTGTTCGCGAAGGTAATCGCAACGGTGGCTGCGCGATGTATACCGGCTGCAACCAGCGCCTTGCGCCGCCCGGCATCGCCGTACACCACGCTTTCGCCCGCCGCCGCTGAGACCCGATCCGGGTCCAGGTCGAGCGCGACGTACGACAACCCTTCATGCTACAGCATCCACGCCAGGTTCTGCCCCGCACGGCCGTAGCCGCAAATGATCACGTGGCCACTTTGCTTGATGCTTTGCGTCGCAATACGCGTCATCTGCAACGACTGCCGCAACCATTCCGTGGATGACAGCCGCAGCACGATCCGGTCGGCGTTCTGGATGATGAACGGCGCGGCCAGCATGGAAAGCAGCATGGACGAAAGGATAGCTTGCAGCAGCATCGGCTCGACCAGGTGCTTGTCGAAGATCAGGTTCAACAGCACGAAACCGAATTCACCTGCCTGGGCAAGGTTGAGGCCGGTGCGCATCGCGACGCCGGGAGGTGAACCGAACAGCCGCGCGAGGCCGGTGATCATCACGGCTTTCAGCAGGATCGGCAGGACGAAAAACGACGCCACGAGAAACGGGTGTTCCCAGAGCACGTGCGGATTGAGCAGCATGCCCGTGGTCACGAAAAACAGGCCGAGCAGTACATCGCGGAACGGCTTGATGTCCTCTTCCACCTGATGCCGGTAAGGCGTTTCCGCGATCAGCATGCCCGCGATAAATGCGCCGAGCGCGAGCGAAAGGCCGAATTTATCAGTAATGAACGCCGCGCCGAGCGTGACCAGCAGCAGGCTCAGCATGAACAGTTCTTGCGAGCGCCGGCACGCAACAATGTTGAACCAGCGCGTCATGAACTTCTGCCCGATGAACAGCAGCACCGTCAACGCCACCACGATCTTGACCGCTGCGAGCGCAAGCCAGAACGCCAGCTCCTTCGAATTACCGTTGCCGAACGCTGCGATGATGATCAGTAGCGGCACCACCGCCAGATCCTGGAACAGCAGCACGCCGAAGATATTCCGGCCATGCTCGGACTCCAGTTCGAGCCGCCCGGCAAGCATTTTTGAAACGATGGCGGTGGAAGACATCGACAACGCGCCGCCCAGCGCGATGCTCGCTTCCCACGACATGCCCGTCCAGAAGTTCGCGATCCACCCGAACAACAGCGCAATCGCAATCGTCCCGGCCACCTGGCTGGCGCCGAGGCCGAACACAATCCGTCGCATCGAGCGCAATTTCGATAACGAAAACTCCAGCCCGATCGAAAACATCAGGAACACAACACCGAATTCGGCCAGATGCTGCGCGCGGTCACTATCCGGCGCGATGCCGGCAGCGTGAGGTCCGACAATGATCCCTACCGCCCGGTAACCCAACATGGGCGGAAGGTTGAAAAAGCGGAATACGACGACCCCTGCCACTGAACACAGCAGCAACAGCAACGTCATTTCAAGCGGGGAAGTCATCCGTCTAGCGTCCTTGTTTGTCGGCGGATGGCGGCTCGATGAGCGCATCCGGATCTTGTGTTTTTTAACGCGTGCAAGTGCTGCACGCAACAAAACACACGGCCTTTCGGGGGCGGATGAGCGGCTGAAAGCCGCCCTGTGTCCGGCGCGGCGCAAAGAAGATGCCTTTGTTATACTTCGTGCATGATAGCGGAAATCAATGGTGACCGGGCACTCGGGCTGGCTCGCACCGTGCTTGAAATTGAAGCCAACGCTGTGCGCGGCCTGTCCGCGCAACTCGACGGCAACTTCACCAGCGCCGTCGAATTCCTGCTCGGATGCAAGGGCCGCGTGGTGGTATCGGGTATCGGCAAATCCGGGCATATCGCCCGCAAATTCGCGGCTACGCTCGCGAGCACCGGCACGCCCGGCTTCTTCGTTCATCCGACCGAAGCGAGTCACGGCGACCTCGGCATGGTGACCGCGGACGATGTGTTCATCGCCCTGTCGAACTCGGGCGAAACCTCGGAACTCATTGCCATTCTGCCCATCATCAAGCGGCTCGGGGCAAAATTGATCGCCATCACCGGGCGGCCTGAATCAAGCCTCGCGAAACTGGCCGACTTGCACCTGAATGCACACGTCGACAAAGAAGCCTGCCCGATGAATCTCTCGCCGACCGCCAGTACAACCGCCGTGCTCGCATTGAGCGATGCGCTCGCGGTCGCCGTGCTCGACGCCCGCGGTTTCGGCCCCGATGACTTCGCGCGCTCGCATCCGGGCGGGGCACTCGGGCGGCGCCTGCTCACTTACGTGCGCGACGTGATGCGCATCGGGCCGGAAATACCGGAAGTGCCGCTTGACGCCACCGTCTCCGACGCCCTCTTCCAGATCACTGCCAAGCGCATGGGCATGACGGCCGTGGTCAACGAAAAGCATCATGTGGAAGGCATCTTCACCGACGGCGACCTGCGCCGGATCCTTCAGCGCGACGGCGATTTCCGCGCTCTGCCGCTGATCGATGTCATGACGAGTAATCCGCGTACGATAGGTCCGGACCATCTCGCGGTGGAAGCAGTGGAACTGATGGAGCGTTATCGCATCAACCAGATGCTGGTCGTCGATGAAAACGCGATCCTGATTGGCGCCCTGAACATACACGACCTCTTTTCCAAGAAGGTAATCTGATGTCGAACAAGCCTGTCACGCGGGACGGCGCAAACGACCGCGCGAACCGCGTCAAGCTGATGATTTTCGACATCGACGGCGTGTTCACCGACGGCAGCCTGTTTTTCACCGCTGACGGCGACGCCATGAAGTCCTTCAATTCACTCGACGGCCACGGCGTGAAAATGCTGCAAGCGGCGGGCGTGCAGACGGCGATCATCACCGGGCGCAACTCCGGCATTGTTGCGGCACGGGCACGTGAGTTGGGTATTACGCACCTGCACCAGGGGGTCGCCGACAAAACCGTCGCGCTGGTCCAATTGCTGCAAACCACCGGCATCCCGGCAACCGAATGCGGCTACATGGGCAACGACTGGCCCGATCTCGCCGTGATGCGGCTGTGCGGTTTCGCAGCGGTACCTGCCAACGCGCATGAGGAAGTGCTGAACCGCGTGCATTTCGCTACCACCAAACGCGGCGGTGACGGCGCGGTGCGCGAGGTGTGCGACGTCATCCTGCGTGCCCAGAATCGCTACGACGGCCTGCTTGCCGCGGCTATCAGAGCCTGAATCCCATGCAACGGCCTACCAAATTGACCTCAGCGCTGCCCGTGGTCGCGCTGGCCGCGTTCGCGGGCATCACCTACTGGCTGCTGCAGGCTACACTGAAGCCCCAGGAACCGGAGCGCCCGAAGGCGCATACGCCCGACTACTTCGCGACGAACTTCTCGGTCTCGGAACTCGACACCACCGGCACCATGCAATATCGCCTGACCGCGATTTCGATGGTGCATTACGAGGACGATGAAGTCAGCGACCTCACCAAACCCGCCATGCGCATGTTCCAGCCACTGCGGCCGATCGTGACGGCCACATCCGAGCGCGGTACCGTGAACGGCGACGTCTCGATTGTCAACCTGTACGAGAATGCCCATATTTTGCGCGTGGCTGGCTATGGCGACCCGCAGATGACCGCCGATTCGGAGCATTTCCGCATCCTTGTGAACGACGATGTCATCGAAACAGAAAAGCCAGTTAAACTTCAGCGCGGTCTGTCCGTGATGATGGGCAACGGCATGAATTACAACAACGCGACCCGGGTAATGAAGCTTTTTGGGCAAGTGCGCAGCCAGATCGCCGCCTCCGACACCCTCGGCACTTCATCCAAATAACCCCGGCAGTTCCGACGAATTGCGCTTAATCCATTCCATTCAAGTGTGACTGAATGAACAAACCGTTTCTCCGACCCGAATCCGGCCGTCTGTACGCAGCACGCGCTGCGTTTTCGCGCCGCGTCGCACGTGTCGTGCAATTCGGGATTGCGGCAGCATGCGTGGCGTTGCCCCTGGCAGCGTTTGCGCCAGCCGCACACGCCGAACGCGCCGACAACGACAAGCCGCTAAATATTGAAGCGGACAACATGACCTATGACGACCTGAAGCAGGTCAACATCTTCACGGGCCACGTCGTCGCGACCAAAGGCACGATCATAATCAAGGCCGACCATGTCGAGGTAACGCAGGATCCGCAGGGATATCAGTACGCAACCGGCACGTCCGACGGCGGCAACCTCTCGTATTTCCGCCAGAAACGTGACGGCCTCGACGAATATATCGAAGGCAATGCGGTGCGGATCGACTACGACGGCAAGCAGGATCTCACCACGCTGACCACGCGTGCCATTGTGCGCCGCCTCGCGGGCCTCACCACGATCCAGGACGAAGTGCACGGCAGCGTGATTACCTACGACGGCCAGAAAGACTTCTATACAGCGAAAGCCAGACCTGACGTCGCCGGTCCGGGCAACCCGACCGGCCGCGTGCGGGCCATGCTCGCCCCGCGCAACGGCGGCGCCGCGCCGCTGACCGGTGCGCCGGTCACCCTGACGCCGTCCGCCAAGATGCAAGGAACGCAGCAGCCGTGAATTCGCCCGCCACGCCTCATCGTAAGCCGGCCGGTACGAGCAGTTCGCTCACCGTCCGCAACCTGAAGAAACGCTACGGCTCGCGCACGGTCGTGAAGGACGTCTCGCTCGACGTGAAAAGCGGCGAAGTGGTCGGGCTGCTCGGGCCGAACGGCGCGGGTAAGACCACGTCGTTCTATATGATCGTCGGGCTGGTGCCGCTGGACGCTGGTGAAATCCTGCTCGACGGCACGTCCATCAGCCTGCTGCCCATTCACAAGCGTGCGCGCCTCGGGCTCTCTTATCTGCCACAGGAAGCGTCGGTGTTCCGCAAGCTAAGTGCGGAGCAGAACATTCGGGCAGTGCTTGAGCTGCAAATGGGCGAGAACGACAAGCCGCTCTCCAAACAAGCCATTACGGACCGTGCGGAAGCGTTGCTCGACGAACTTCAGATCTCGCATCTACGTGAAAACCCGGCGTTGTCGCTCTCGGGCGGCGAACGGCGGCGGGTGGAAATTGCCCGTGCGCTAGCGACCGATCCGGCGTTTATCCTGCTGGACGAACCGTTCGCCGGTGTCGACCCAATCGCCGTGCTCGAAATTCAGAAGATCGTGAAGTTCCTGAAGCAGCGCAACATTGGCGTGCTGATCACGGACCACAACGTGCGCGAGACGCTGGACATCTGCGACCATGCTTACATCATCAGCGACGGCAGCGTGCTCGCAGCAGGCGCGCCAAGCGATATCATCGAAAATGAGAGCGTGCGGCGCGTTTATCTCGGCGAACATTTCCGCATGTGAACGCGGGGACGCAGCGTCCTGCGCCCTTGCAACACCGTTGTGGACGGCGTCCGGCGCCGCCAGCAAATCTTACGTGCCACCCGCGAGGCGGCACGTTTGTCTTTGGTCGATCCCCGCGAGGTGCCGCGCCCGTGGCAAACTCTCTACAATGATTAAAACCTTGCCATGAAAGCCAGCCTCCAACTTCGCCTGTCGCAGCATCTTGCGCTGACCCCACAACTGCAGCAGTCCATCCGGCTGCTGCAGTTGTCGACGCTTGAACTTCAGCAGGAAGTCGCAATGGCTGTCGCGCAAAACCCGCTGCTAGAGAACGAGGACGACTGGACCACCAGCCCGCTGCGCGTGGCAGCGGACGGCTCGCTGATCACGTCGGGGACGTCGGTGAACGCGCCCGACCCCATGATGAGCAACGGCACGTCGTCGAGCAGCAGCACGACCATGAGCGACCGCTCGGAAAACGGCGAGCCCCGGGGCGTAGACGAATACAACGGCATGAGTTCGTCGGATAACGGGCCGGATTCGAGTTCGTGGAATCTGGAAGATTACGGCCGCTCGAATAGCGGTTCCGACGACGACCTGCCGCCGCTGCAAATCCACGAGTCCACTACTACGCTGCGCGATCACCTGACGTCGCAACTGCGTATGACGAAGGCGAATCAGCGCGATCGTGCTCTGATCACGTTCCTGATCGAATCGCTCGATGAATACGGCTATCTCACGTCATCGCTCGAGGAAGTGAAGGCGGATCTGCCGGACGAACTGGAAGTCGATGTCGACGAACTGAGCGCGGCGCTGGCATTGCTGCAGAGTTTCGATCCGCCGGGAGTGGGCGGACGTTCCGCGTCAGAATGTCTCAAGCTCCAGTTATTGCGGCTTGAGCCATCGCCCATCCGCACGCTGGCGCTCGATATTGTGATGCACCATCTGGAACTGCTTGCGGCGCGCGATTTCACGCGTTTGCGAAAGCAACTCAAAGCCTCGGACGGCGCATTGCGCGGCGCCCATTTGCTGATTCGTTCACTGGAACCGTTCCCCGGCGCTGCGTTTGGCAAGAGCGAAGCGGATTACGTTGTTCCTGACATCCTGGTGCGCAAGATGTCGAGCGGCTGGACCACAGAATTGAATCCGGAAATCGTGCCGCGGCTTCGCATCAATCACCTCTACGTGAATATTTTGCGCAACAATCGCGGCGATCCGGGGAGTGGTTCGTTGCGTCAGCAGCTTCAGGAAGCGCGCTGGCTGATCAAGAATATTCAACAAAGATTCGAGACGATTCTCCGCGTTGCACAAGCCATTGTGGAGCGTCAGAAGAACTTTTTTGTGCACGGCGAAATTGCAATGCGGCCCTTGGTTTTGAGAGAGATTGCTGATACGCTGGCTTTACACGAATCCACTGTCTCACGTGTGACAACCGGTAAGTACATGCTGACCCCATTCGGGACGCTCGAATTTAAGTATTTCTTCGGATCACACGTTTCGACCGACACGGGTGGCGCGGCATCGTCAACGGCGATCCGGGCACTCATCAAGCAACTGATAGGAGCTGAAGACTCGAAATCTCCTCTTTCAGACAGCCTCATCGCAGAGTCGCTGGCAGAACAGGGATTTGTGGTGGCGCGCCGCACGATAGCCAAATATCGCGAAGCCCTGAAGATCCCGGCAGTGAACTTGCGAAAGTCTTTGTAGCCCGCGGCATGTTGCGGCGGGCCTTTACTGGCCGCGTCGCGAAAGCACGAGCGGGCCGGCCGATGCGATCCTTTTCCATACTACCGTTCAACAGAATGGACGCGTATGGGCAAGCAGCAACCGGTTTGAGCAGCGTGATAGCGTCCAGGCGGCAATCAGCTTGGAGAGCAACTATGAATCTGCAGATCAGTGGACACCATCTCGAATTGACGCCTGCGTTGCGAGAATATGTGATCACCAAACTGGATAGAGTGCTACGGCACTTCGATCAGGTGATCGACGGCAGTGTGGTACTCTCGGTCGACAATCATGGGGAAAAGGACAAGCGGCAAAAGGCTGAAATCAACCTGCATTTGAAGTACAAGGACATTTTCATCGAGAGTTGTGACGTTGATATGTACGCGGCCATCGACCTGATGGTCGACAAGCTGGACCGGCAAGTGCTCCGCCACAAGGACAAGATCCAGGGCCATGCACACGCCACAATGAAGTACGGACACGAACAAGCAGGAGAGCGAAGTTCCGGCGCCGTGATTTCCATGAGGTACCACGGGGCACCGTGAACCGTTAGAGGAATGATTCAAGCCGGGTGGACGGCGCATCGATTGAAGGATTTTCGATGCGCCGAATTCCAGAGCAATGTGGACCGGAACCCGGCCGCCCCATAGTCGGAACGAGCCGCCTAAAAGCAGGCGGCTTTTTTTGTCACCGGCAGTTCGGGGCGGTTTTTGCTGAGATGGGGTGAGTTGGGGCCACAGCCGAGCGTTGCGTTATGCACAACAAACGTGTCCAGCGTATGGCGCGCCGCACCATCGCTGATTACGCTGTTCTTTCTATGTTCTATAATGGTCCAGTTAGTAGGTTAGTATCGGGTACCTGGGTTGTTAATCGGAGTGAAGCGAGACCCAGGTCTCCCGTGCATTCCTTACCAAAATCGCCGTGAGCGTTTCGTGCAGGTTCTGCAGCTGCCACGATGAGGAGAATTCAGGCCACGCATCTGCCTGCCAACATGAATCGTTTAGCCAAATTTCTTCCCCTCGAAAATGTCGTCCTCGGACTGTCCGTCACCAGCAAGAAACGTGTATTCGAGCAAGCGGGCCTGATCTTCGAGAACCAGAACGGCATTGGCCGCAGTATCGTCACCGACAATCTTTTCGCGCGCGAGCGACTCGGTTCGACCGGTCTCGGTGAAGGTGTCGCCATCCCGCACGGACGCGTCAAGGGCCTGAAGCATCCACTCGCCGCCTTTGTGCGCCTGGCTGAGCCGATCGCTTTCGAGTCGCCGGACGGGCAGCCCGTGTCGCTGCTGATCTTTCTGCTCGTTCCCGAACAGGCCACGCAACAGCACCTCGAAATCCTGTCGGAGATAGCGCAACTGCTGTCCGACCGGGATGCACGCGAACGCCTGAATACGGAAGAAAACCGTGAGACGCTGTACCAGGTGCTCACGCAATGGCAGCCCTGAGCTCATCGAGCCGGACCTCGTGCTGGACCTGAGCTCAACTCGGCGTTGAGAGGACCAGGCCGAACGGCCCTCTCGCGCCAGCGGCCCTTCTAGCGCACAATCAGTCTTATTGAGCAGAGCATTGAAGAGACCAACCCCGGCTCTGCAATTGCCTCATGCTCGCGGCCCCTCACGGAGTTCCGGCCTCATGGATACGTCCAGCATCAACGCCCAGAGCATTTTCGACGACAACGCAGCCGCGCTGAAACTGAGCTGGCTCACGGGTCACGAAGGCTGGGAGCGCGGCTTTTCGACTGAAACCGTCGCCAATGCAACATCAAGCGCCGATCTCGTCGGACACCTGAACCTGATTCACCCCAACCGTATCCAGGTACTCGGCGACGCCGAGATCAACTACTACCAGCGCCAGTCCGACGAAGACCGGTCCCGCAACATGGCCGAACTGATCGCGCTGGAACCGCCTTTCCTGGTGGCGGCGGGCGAAGTCGGCGCCCCGCCTGAACTGGTTCTACGCTGCACCCGCTCGTCCACACCGCTCTTCACTACGCGCATGTCTGCGGCAGCGGTGATCGACAGCCTGCGGCTCTACATGTCGCGCATTCTTGCTCCACGCGCCACGCTGCACGGCGTGTTCCTCGACATTCTAGGCATGGGTGTGCTGCTGACCGGCGACTCCGGTCTCGGCAAAAGCGAACTCGGGCTGGAGTTGATCAGCCTCGGTCACGGTCTTGTCGCTGACGACGCAGTAGACTTAGTGCGCCTCGGTCCGGATTTTGTCGAAGGCAGATGCCCGCCCCTGCTGCAAAACCTGCTGGAAGTCCGCGGCCTTGGCCTGCTGGATATCAAAACCATCTTTGGTGAAACCGCTGTTCGGCGGAAAATGAAGCTCAAGCTGATCGTTCAGCTTGTGCGTCGTCCAGACGGTGAATTCCAGCGCCTGCCGCTCGAAAGCCAGGCGGTCGACGTGCTCGGTTTGCCGATCAGCAAGGTCACCATCCAGGTGGCGGCCGGACGAAATCTGGCAGTGCTGGTGGAAGCGGCGGTGCGCAACACGATCCTGCAATTGCGGGGTATCGATACTTTGCGTGATTTCATGGATCGTCAGCACCTCGCGATGCAAGACCCCGAAAGCCAGTTCCCCGGCAAGCTGATCTGACCAGTTGACATGGCGAGACCGGCGGCATCGAATACTTTGGCCGCCGCCCGGACCCGAATTTTCTGCGTGCTTTTACCTCGAGCGAACGAGTCCTTACTCATGCGCATTATTCTGATTACGGGTATTTCCGGCTCCGGCAAATCGGTTGCCCTGAACGCGCTCGAAGACGCCGGCTACTATTGCGTCGACAACCTCCCGCCGCGGTTCCTGACCGAGCTCGCCAAGTATCTCGACACACAGGGGCAGCCGCGTCTGGCTGTCGCTATCGACGCGCGTTCGAGCCGTTCGCTCGACGAAGTGCCCGCGATCATCAAAGACCTGTCGCAAGCGTTCGACCTGCGTGTACTGTTTCTCAACGCCAGTACGCAGTCGCTGATTCAACGCTTTTCCGAGACGCGTCGCCGTCATCCGCTGTCGGGTTCACCCACTCACAACGCCGACGTCGGGCTGCTGACGTCGCTGGGCGAAGCAATCGAGCATGAGCGCGAACTCGTCTCGGGCCTTGCCGAATTCGGCCACCAGATCGACACTAGCAATTTGCGGGCGAACTTGTTGCGCGCGTGGGTAAAGAGTTTCATCGAGCAGGAAACGGCCGGGCTCACGCTGATGTTCGAGTCGTTCGGATTCAAGCGCGGCGTGCCGCTCGACGCCGATGTTGTCTTCGATGTCCGCACGCTGCCGAATCCGTACTACGACCACGAACTGCGGCCGCTGACGGGCCTGGACCAACCGGTTATCGATTTTTTGTCCGCCCAACCCATGGTCCACCAGATGATCGATGACGTAGACACGTTCATCGCCAAATGGCTGCCGCAATTCCGCGACGACAACCGTAGTTACCTGACGGTGGCGATCGGCTGCACGGGTGGCCAGCATCGCTCGGTATTCATCGCCCAGGCGCTCGCCGCGCGCTTCGGTGACAAGGCCAATGTGATTGTGCGGCATCGCGACGCACCCATCACTGTGGATGGACACGTCGTGCCATTGCCAACCTGATCGCCTTCGGCGGCCTTTTAAAGAAACGCGCGATGTCTACCAATCCCCTTCTCGCCGAACTGCCGCTGTTTCCGCTGCACACCGTGTTGTTTCCGGGCGGCCATCTCCCCCTGAAAATCTTTGAAGCCCGCTATCTCGACATGGCGCGTGCGTGTTTGCGCGAAGGCACGCCGTTCGGCGTGTGCCTGCTGAAAAGCGGCAATGAAATTGCGTCGCCGGGAGATCCGTCGGTGCCCGAGAGTATCGGCTGCCTGGCCGAGATCACTCAATGCGACGTGGACACGTTCGGCATGCTGTTGGTCCAGGCGCGCGGCACGACGCGCTTTCGGCTGTTGTCGCATCGCGTGGAGCCGAGCAATCTGCTGGTGGGCGTGGCGGAAACCATTGGCGACGACACGCCGCTGGACGGCCCGGAAGCGCTGGTGAAGTTCGGTGCCTGTGCGGAAGTGCTGGAGCGGATCATCGATGCAATCAAGGCGCGCGAGCCGAAGGATCTACCGTTCACCGAGCCCTTCCTTCTCGACGATCCGACCTGGGTATCCAACCGCTTGTCCGAGATCCTGCCGATCCCCATGCGCGCCCGGCAAAAGCTGATGGAGCTTGAAGACGCGGCCGCGCGGATCGATGTGGTGCATCACTATATGCAGCAGCATCAACTGCTATGACATCGCTTTAGCGGCTTTAGCGTCCCGTTATATCAAATCAGCGAGCCCTGCAGCGCGTCGAGCAGTTTGCGGACGGGCGCAGGCACACCATACGCGTCAATATTCGCGAGCGGCGCCCACACCGTCTGGTTATCGGCGGCGTCGGGCACGCCATTTGCCCGCCCGAGACGCGGTTCAATATCCAGTTTGAAATGCGTGAACGTGTGCGTGAACAGAGTGAGCCGCTGAAGCTCGGCCGAACCGCCGAAGCTGTGTGAGACCGCCGCGAGCGCGTCTTCATCCGCTGCTTCCGGCAGGCTCCATAGACCGCCCCAAATGCCCGTCGGCGGGCGTTTTTCAAGCAGGACGCTATCTCCATCCTGCAACACCAGCATCCAGGTCTTGCGCGTCGGCACCGTCTTTTTCGGGCGGGATGTAGGCAATTCCTTTTGCCTTCCAGTGAGGTTTGCCACGCAATCAACGGCGAACGGGCAGCGCGCGCAATCCGGCTTGCCACGCACGCACAGCGTTGCACCCAGATCCATCAACCCCTGCGTGTAGGCGGTGACTTCGTCCTTGTGTGCGGCATCGGGAAGTAGCGATTCGGCCAGCGTCCACATCGTGTTTTCCACGCGCTTTTCGCCCGGAAATCCGTCGATGCCAAACACCCGCGCGAGCACCCGCTTCACGTTGCCATCGAGAATGGTCGCACGTGCGCCAAACGCGAACGACGCAATGGCCGCGGCCGTCGAACGCCCGATACCCGGCAGTTCAGCCAACGCATCGACGCTGCGAGGAAACTCGCCGCCATGCTCCATCGATACGACGCATGCGCATCGATGCAGATTGCGCGCGCGCGAGTAGTAGCCGAGACCGGCCCAAAGCGCCATGACGTCGTCGAGCGGGGCGGCGGCGAGCGCGTTCACGTCGGGGAAACAGTCGAGAAAACGCGCATAGTACGGAATTATCGTCGATACCTGCGTCTGCTGCAACATGATTTCGGACAACCAGATCCAGTAGGCATCGCGGGTGTTTTGCCACGGCAGGTCATGGCGGCCGTGAACGTGTTGCCATGCGATCAGACGCGTGGAGAAGTCGGTGAGCTGGAGCATGGCGGCTAGCGCTGGCAGCGCGGGCAAAAGTACGTGGATCGCTGGCTTTGCACGATTTGTTTGATGGCCGTTCCGCAAACATGGCACGGCTGGCCCGCGCGATCGTAGACGAAATAATCGAGTTGGAAATAGCCTGACTCGCCGTTGCTGCCCACGAAATCGCGCAACGTGCTGCCTCCCTTTTCGATCGCCGCGGCGAGCGTCGTGCGAACGGCGTCGGCGAGAAGATCGTAACGCACGAGCGAGACGCGACTGGCAGCCACCGTGGGCCGGATACCCGCGCGAAACAGGCTTTCGGACGCGTAAATATTGCCCACTCCAACGACCATCGTGCCCGCGAGCAACGCCTGCTTGACGGATACTTTGCGCCCGCGCGTCTGCCGGTACATCAGCGCGCCGGAAAATTCGGCGGTAAAAGGCTCTACGCCCAGTCCCGCCAGCAGCGGATGGTCGAGGACATCGCCGTCTTCGCGCGAATGCCAGAGCACTGCGCCAAAGCGCCGCGGATCGCGAAAGCGCAAAATAAAGTCATCGAAGATCAAGTCTATATGATCATGCTTCGCCGCATCCGGCGGACGCGGCACGTTACGCAGTATTCGTAGCGTCCCCGTCATGCCGAGATGTACGATCAGCCAGCCTTCAGAGGTTTCGAACAACAGGTACTTGCCGCGCCGCTCGACTTTTTCGATTTTCAGCGCCTTCATCGTCTTCGCGAGATGCGGCGGAATCGGCCAGCGCAGCGCCGGTGTACGGACATCGACACGTTCTACCCGGCGTCCGGAGACGAATGGTTCGATCCCGCGTCGGGTTACTTCGACTTCCGGCAACTCTGGCATGTTTTACTGGTCTGCAACTTGCTGTGGGATGTGCGCGTATTGTAGCGAGCGCGTTACAATCGACTGAAACATTGATCGGATTTCCATGAACTTGTCCTTCGTAAAGTTGTTTTCGAAGCAGCGTGCAGCAACCGCTCAAACGAGCGCTACACGCGGTAAGCCGGTCTACCCGAGCAAACTCGCGGCCGCCGTGGCGTTTGCGGTGGCTGTGTTTGCACTCGCGCCTGCCTATGCGCAGAGCCCCGCGCAGCTTCCCGCGCCAGACGACGATCAATCCGCCATCAGCGCGGCGGACCTGATCACCGCGCCGCCCACGGGCAAGGAAGTACAGGACTTGCCAAAC
Source organism: Candidatus Burkholderia crenata (assembly GCA_001190015.1). Taxonomy (GTDB): domain Bacteria; phylum Pseudomonadota; class Gammaproteobacteria; order Burkholderiales; family Burkholderiaceae; genus Caballeronia; species Caballeronia crenata. The sequence goes on along the minus strand of LGTG01000242.1, from coordinate 9,145 downwards.
ATCCCTGTGACCAGCCAGATCGTGTTCCAGGTACTGGCGGCAGAAGTCGCGCTGAAACGCAATCAGGCAGCGCCGGCTTACCAAACCTATCTTGCTCTCGCTCGCGACACGCACGATCCGCGTTTCGCCCAGCGCGCAACCGAGATTGCAGTCGCCGCACAAAGTCCCAACGACGCGCTGACGGCAGTCCAGCTTTGGCAGCAGTTCTCGCCGAATTCGGAACGTGCCGTGCAGTTGAGCGCGTCGCTGCTGATCCTCTCCGGCAAGCCCGACGAAGCCAAGCCGATCATCGAGACCGAACTCGCGAAGGTACCCGCGGAGCAGCGCGGCGACGCGATCATCTCGCTGCAAATATTGCTGTCGCGCGGACCGAATCGCGTGGGCGGGCTGAATGTGCTGAAGGACCTGGTCAAGAACGACCTGGACCGGCCGGAAACTCAGCTGGCCCTCGCCCGGCAGCAAATTGCCGCCGACGACCAGCCCGGCGCGAAGGCATCGCTTGAACAAGCGCTGAAATTGAAGCCCGACTACTTGCCCGCGGCGTTGACGCTCGCGCGCATGGGGCCGAACGAACGCAACGAAGGTATTGCTTCGTTCGAGAAGTACCTCGAAAAGGATCCCAAGTCGCACGACGCGCGCCTTGCGCTGGCGCAACTGTATCTGTCGGCGGATCGTCTCGACGACGCCCAGAAGCAGTTCGAAATCATGCGCAAGAACGATTCGAAAGATTTGACACCGCTGATGGCGCTCGCGCTGATCAACATTCAGAAGAAACAGCCGGACAAGGCGCAGGACTACCTGAAGCAATACTCGGTGGCTGAAAGCACGCCCGGCGCCGATCCGGGACAGGCTTACATCTATCTCGCGCAGTTGGCGCTGGAGAAGAAAAACGACGCGGCCGCGAGCCAGTGGCTCGACAAGATTCCGCGTGAGAGCCAGCAGTACTTGCCGGCGCAAGTCACGCGCGCGCAGATCCTCGCCTCGCACGGCAAGGTCGACGAAGCCCGGCATTTGCTGGGCAGCTTGCAGACGTCCGATCCCCGAGATTTGGCACTGCTCGCACATACTGACGCCGCGATCCTGTTTCAGGCGCAGCGGTATCCGGAGGCGGAAGCGGCCTTGTCGAAGGCATCGACAGCTTTCCCGGATGACCCTGACATTGCCTACGACTACGCCATGGCAGCCGAGAAGAACGGCCACTACGACACCATGGAAGCGCAGTTGTGCAAGCTGATGAAAGAGCAGCCGGACAATGCACAGGCGTATAACGCGCTCGGCTATTCGCTCGTCGATCGCAACGAGCGGCTGGACAAAGCGGAAAAGCTGATCGAGAAGGCGATATCGCTTGCGCCGAACGACGCGTTCATCATGGACAGTCTTGGCTGGGCGAAGTATCGGATGGGCAATGACGCGGAAGCTGCGAGTATCCTGAAGAAGGCCTACGACCTGCAGCCGAACGCCGAAATTGGCGCTCATCTCGGCGAAGTGCAGTGGAAGTCAGGGCAGCAGGACCAGGCGCGCAATACATGGCGTCAGGCGCAAAAACTCGAACCCGGCAACGACACATTGTTGAAAACGCTCAAACGATTCCAGGTGAACGACCTTTGAACTTGATTGCAACGAATTTCCTGGGTGGCCAGCGCGCACGTCGCGGTGCGCTGGCGCTGATGGCAGCGAGTGTGGTGGTGATGTCGGGGTGCGCCGTCACCCCGCGCGTGCCGACTACCTCGAATGCAGCAACCGCGGTGACTGCGCAGACCAGCCGTGCCTATCATGGCCGTTTCGTGGTCCAGTACGACGACCAGAACGGCCAGCAACGCAACGCGTACGGCAACTTCGACTGGCAGGAAACCGGAGACACCGTCACGCTGCAATTGCGTAATCCGCTTGGACAAACACTGGCTATCGTGACGTCGTCGCCGTCGTCCGCCACGCTCGAATTACCGAACCGCGAACCGCAAACCGCCGATAACGTCTCTGAGCTCATGCGCTCCACCCTTGGCTTCGCGCTGCCGGTGGAAGGCTTGCGGTATTGGCTGCAGCCATCGCCAGCACCAACCTCACGGGCGCGCACGACCATGGATGCGTCGTCGGAAAATGGCCGCCTGAAGGAGATCAAGCAGGACGGCTGGACCATCGACTACCTGGCCTATGCCGATGCGCCCGCAACTGGCGTAAAGCGTGTGAATCTGTCGCGCGCCGACCCGCCGCTCGACATCAAGCTGGTCCTCGACCAGTAACGCCTTAGCTCAATCGCATGCAGTCATCTTTATCGAGTTCATCGCCGGGCTCAGCGCGTCCGCTGCCCGATGCTTCCCTGCACAACTGTCTCGCGCCGGCCAAGCTCAATCTGTTTTTGCACATCACGGGGCGCCGCGCGGACGGCTATCACGCGTTGCAGACAGTATTCCAGTTGCTCGATTGGGGCGACCTGTTGCACTTCACCCGGCGCGACGACGGCGTGATCGCGCGTAAAACCGACGTTCCCGGCGTGCCCGAAGCGGATGACCTCGTTGTACGTGCTGCACGTCTGCTGCAGTCGACAACTGGCTGCCCCCTTGGCGTAGACGTAGAAATTGATAAAATACTGCCCATAGGCGCGGGTCTCGGCGGCGGCAGTTCTGACGCCGCGACTACGCTTCTCGCCTTGAATCGCTTATGGGGCGTGGGATTGTCGAGACAAGCGTTGCAGGATCTGGCGCTGAAACTCGGCGCCGATGTACCGTTTTTTGTCTTCGGGCAAAATGCTTTTGCCGAAGGTGTAGGCGAGACGCTGCAGGCCGTCAATCTACCTAAACGCTTCTTCCTAGTGGTGACTCCTGCGGTGCATGTTCCAACCGCTGCGGTTTTTTCAGAGAGAGCCTTGACAAGGGACTCAAAATTCCTCACAATTGCTGGTTTCCTTGCACAGCATAGTTCTGACGCAGATTGGCCTGACAGTTTCGGCCGAAATGATATGCAGGCAGTTGTGGTTGAGAAGTACGCGGAAGTAGCTAAGGTGATTGAGTGGTTTTCGAATCCTTCACCTGCGCGAATGACCGGATCTGGAGCGAGTGTGTTTGCCGCTTTTCGTAGCAAAGCCGAAGCTGAGATGGCGCAAGCCAAACTCCCGGCAAGCTGGAAAAGTAAAGTGACCGAAAGTCTGGATTCGCACCCTCTTTTCACTTTCGCGTCGTAAAGTTTCGTTTTGTCGGTACACTGCCCCGTGGAACTCAAAGTTAGTGTAGGGGAGTCGCCAAGTTGGTTAAAGCACTGGATTTTGATTCCAGCATGCGAAAGTTCGAATCCTTCTTCCCCTGCCATAATTTCCCGCGTTTTCCCTCTCGCCCCAGCCAAGAAACAGGTGCACGATGAGCAGTGACGGCCTGATGGTATTCACTGGCAACGCGAATCCTGCGCTTGCACAGGAAGTCGTCAAAATCCTTGGAATTCCTCTTGGCAAAGCAATGGTCAGCCGTTTCTTCGACGGCGAAATCATGGTCGAGATCCAGGAAAACGTGCGCGGCAAGGACGTATTTGTACTGCAGTCCACCTGTGCGCCGACCAATGACACGCTGATGGAACTCATGATCATGGTCGATGCGCTCAAGCGCGCATCCGCTGGCCGGATCACTGCAGCCATCCCGTACTTCGGTTATGCCCGTCAAGATCGCCGGCCCCGTTCGGCCCGCGTCGCCATCTCGGCGAAGGTCGTGGCGAATATGCTGGAAATTGCCGGTGTGGATCGTGTCATTACCATGGACCTCCACGCCGACCAGATTCAGGGTTTCTTCGACATCCCGGTCGACAACATCTACGCCACGCCCGTGCTGCTCGGCGATCTGCGCAAGCAGAACTACGAAAACCTGCTGATGGTGTCGCCCGATGTGGGCGGTCTAGTTCGCGCCCGGGCTCTCGCGAAGCAACTGAACACCGATCTCGCGATCATCGACAAGCGTCGCCCAAAGGCGAACGTCGCTGAAGTGATGAACATCATTGGTGAAGTGGAAGGCGGCACGTGCGTGATCATGGACGACATGGTCGACACCGCCGGCACGCTCTGCAAGGCAGCACAGGTTTTGAAGCAACGCGGCGCAACGAGGGTCTTCGCGTATGCCACGCACCCGGTTTTGTCCGGTGGCGCAGGCGAGCGAATTGCGGCGTCGGAACTCGACGAACTCGTTGTCACCGACACCATTCCCCTCTCCGACGAAGCCCGCGCATGCATAAAGGTACGCGTCCTGTCGAACGCGGGATTGCTGGCCGAAACGTTCTCGCGTATCCGTCGCGGCGACTCGGTCATGTCGCTGTTCGCGGAAGGTTAAAAAGTATTTGCAGTTTAGCAGGGAGTCAAAGCGCTGCTGAACTGCGTAATCGGTTCAGGCGAACGAAGGCCTCGACCGCTGCTTTGGGGTTGAATGCTATTGCGGACAGCCCCGCCCCGTTTTCACTGCCTGGTCGCGGGCAGATTATGGAGTTGAATCATGAAAGTAGTCGCTTTTGAGCGCAATCTGCAAGGTACGGGTGCGAGCCGCCGCCTGCGTAACTCGGGTAAGACCCCGGGCATCGTATACGGCGCAAACGCTGAAGCTCAAGCTGTTGAGCTCGATCACAACGCACTTTGGCACGCGCTGAAGAAAGAAGTGTTCCATTCGTCGATTCTCGACCTGGAAATTGGTGGCAAGTCGCAACAGGTTCTGCTGCGCGACGTCCAATACCATCCGTTCAAGCAAATGGTTCTGCACGTTGACTTCCAACGTGTCGATTCGAAGAAGAAGCTGCACACCAAGGTACCGGTGCACTTCATGAATCAAGAAACGAATCCGGCTGTGAAGATTGGTGGCGCGGTAATCTCGCACGTTCTGAACGAAGTCGAAATCGAATGCCTTCCGGCCGATCTGCCGGAATTCGTCGAACTTGATCTAGCGAAGATTGAAGCTAGTCACACGCTGCACGTGAAGGACATCGTTTTGCCGAAGGGCGTGGCGCTGGTCGCTCACCTCGAAGCAGAAAACCCGGTGATCGCTTCGGCGACTATCCCGGCCGCCGTCGTGTCCGAGGAAGCTGCTTCGGGCGCTGCTGCTCCGAGCGAAGGCGACAAGCCGGCTGCATAAGTCTGGCGAAGCCTGTCCGCTTGAGTCCGCCCGTAAGAGCGGACGAAGTGACCCGCCGTTGCTCTGCTCCGGCGGGTTTTTTTGGCCTTTTTCTGGTGCGGTTGATGTTGCTACGCCGCCAAGATTGAACATGATCAAACTGATAGTCGGGCTCGGCAATCCGGGCGCCGAATACACTGCGACCCGTCACAATGCCGGCTTCTGGTTCGTCGATCAACTGGCGCGCGACGCCGGTGCATCGCTACGTGACGAGCGCCGGTTTCACGGTCACTACGGCCGTGGCCGGCTCAATGGTCAAGAGATTCATCTGCTCGAGCCGCAGACCTTCATGAACCGGTCAGGGCAATCGGTCGTGGCCGTGGCGCAGTTCTTCAAGATCCTGCCGGACGAGATCCTGATCGCGCATGATGAACTCGACTTGCCGTCCGGTACCGTGAAGCTGAAGCTTGGCGGCGGTAGCGGCGGACACAATGGCCTGAAAGACATTTCCGCGCATTTGTCGGTGCAACAATATTGGCGTTTGCGGATTGGCATCGGGCATCCGCATGACCTGATTCCCGAAGCCTCGCGGACGGGCGCGAAACCCGATGTGGCGAATTTTGTGCTGAAACCGCCGCGCCGTGAGGAACAGGACGTGATCGATGCGTCGATCGAACGTGCGCTCGCCGTCATGCCGTTCGCGATCAACGACGAAATGGAGCGCGCGATGATGAACCTGCATTGCAACGGCTGAACGCAATGCAACGTGCAATATAGTGAACTCGCATCACCCCGTCCCGAAAGGACAAGTAAGGGACAATTAAGGAGCGAACCTTGAGCCGTTTCTGGAGCGACATCGTCAATAAGCTGACGCCGTATGTGCCGGGCGAACAACCCGCGCTCGCGCGTCCCGTGAAGCTCAACACGAACGAGAACCCCTATCCGCCCTCGCCGCGCGTAGTCGATGCAATCTGGCGCGAACTGGGCGAGGATGGCTGCTCGCTTCGCAAATATCCGGATCCGACAGCACACGCGTTGCGCGCGGCCATCGCACAGCATCACGGCCTGCTCGAGAGCCAGGTGTTCGTCGGCAATGGCTCGGACGAGGTTCTCGCACACACCTTCCAGGCGCTGCTCAAGCACGACAAGCCAATCCGTTTCCCCGATATCACCTACAGCTTCTATCCGGTGTATGCGCAGTTGTACGGCGTCGCATTCGATGCCGTTCCGCTCAATGCGGATTTTGGTATTGATGTGGAGGACTATCGCGCGCCCAACGGCGGCGTGCTGCTGCCCAATCCGAATGCACCGACGGGCCGTGCGTTGCCGCTCGCCGAGATCAAGGTGTTGTTGGCGGCAAATCCGGATTCGGTCGTGGTGATCGACGAGGCGTATGTGGATTTCGGCGCGGAATCGGCGGTGGCGCTTATCGATGAAAATACAAATTTGCTGGTCGTGCAAACGATGTCGAAAGTGCGTTCGCTGGCGGGCATGCGCGTGGGGTTCGCACTCGGGCACGAGGCGCTGATCGAGGCGCTGACAAGCGTGAAGGACAGCTTCAATTCCTACCCGCTCGATCGGCTGGCGCAAGCCGCGGCAATCGCGGCCGTTGAAGACGACGACTGGTTTCGCGAAACCTGCACGAAGGTGATCGCGAGCCGCGAACGGCTGACGGCAGACTTGCAGGCGTTAGGCTTCGATGTGGTGCCGTCGTCCGCGAACTTCGTATTCGCACGCCATCCGGAACACGATGCCGCCACGCTGGCCGCGCGCCTGAAGGAGAAGGAGATTTTCGTGCGGCATTTCAAGCTGCCGCGAATCGACCAGCATCTGCGCATCACGATCGGCACTGACGCCGACTGCGACGCGTTGCTGGCGGGGCTGCGTGCGCTGCTCTGAGGCCTCGCGCGTAAAAGGCGCTTGATGTTTGGCGCTTGACGTTAAATCAGGCGCCCTTCGCTTTCATCAACGCGTGATATTTCGCCATCAACTGGATGGCGTTTTCTTCATGCGCCGGATCGCGTGGAATGCATTCCACCGGGCACACCTGCTGACATTGCGGTTCGTCGAAGTGGCCGACGCACTCGGTGCAATTGTTCGGGTCGATCACGTAGATTTCGATACCCATCGAGATGGCGTCATTCGGGCACTCGGGCTCGCACACGTCGCAGTTGATGCACTCGTCGGTAATGAACAGGGCCATGCTTTACTCTCTTCGTCCGGCATTTCAGCCGGCTTTTTCGGTGCCCGCGCGCCCTGGATGAGTGCGCTTCACGGAGCGCCTTAAGCGCTCACGGCACCGTTGGGTCCGGCGCAATCGGACCGACCTTGTCCTGCAAGCGCTTTTCCACCGAGGGAAAAACAAACTTGCTGACATCTCCGCCGAGTTGCGCGATCTCGCGCACGATCGTGCCCGAGATGAATTGATATTGATCCGACGGCGTCATGAACATTGTCTCGACGTCGGGCAACAGATAACGGTTCATGCCCGCCATCTGGAATTCGTATTCGAAGTCGGAGACGGCACGCAGACCCCGCACGATCACGCGCGCGTTGTTCTTGCGCACGAAATCCTTCAGTAGCCCCTTGAAACTCATCACCTGCACGTTCGGATAGTGGCCCAACACGTCATGCGCTATATTCAGCCGTTCCGCCAAACTGAAGAATGGTTTCTTGTTCCGGCTATCTGCAACTCCTACCACGAGCGTATCGAAAATACTCGATGCACGTCGCACGAGGTCTTCGTGACCACGCGTGAGCGGGTCGAACGTTCCGGGATAAACGGCTACAACCATGGGGCATCTCCTCTTCTGATACTTCTTCTGGTATGTCTTCCACAACGGATTGGGCCGCCGCCGGCATCGACAAGACCAGAAAATTCCGCCGATACCCTGTCGCCAACCAAGTCCGCCAAGCCCGCTACGTCCATCACGCGGATCAAGCCCCGTCCACAGCCGGCCGGAGATCGCCGGCCAAGCATTTTGGAACGCGCACTATTCCTCATTTTCGCGCCGCAGAAAATGATAGCGGACCGCGCCAGCCTTGCCTTCGCGGGTAATCGCCCATCCGGACAACGCCGGCGTTTGCGCAGGATCGACGGGTTCGCCCGATTCGACATACAGCGCGCCGCCCGGCGACACCAACGGCACAGCGAGTTCAATGGCGCGCTGGAGCATGGAGGTTTCTCCAAAAGGGGGATCGAGGAACACGACATCGAAGGAATTTGATGCAAGGCCCGCAGCGAGCCGCAGCGCGTCCGCCTCCACGATTTCGATGTTTTTCGCGGCCAGGCGCGTCTGGTTCGCCTTCAGTTGCGCCACTGCGCGGCCGCTGCGCTCCACCATCAGCACACGTAGCGCACCGCGCGACGCCGCTTCGAAACCCAAAGCACCGCTGCCAGCGAAGAGATCGAGGCAACGCCGGCCGTCGAGCGACTGGCCCAGCCAGTTGAACAGCGTCTCGCGTACCCGGTCCGGCGTCGGACGCAAGCCGCTCAGGCTCAGGACAGGCAGCGGCGTGCGCTTCCAGTCGCCGCCAATGATGCGAATCGAATGCGGCTTGCCGCCGCGTGATGGCGCAGCTTCGCGGACTTTCGGCATGCGTTCGGGGCTGAGTTCGCGATTTCGTTCTAATGCGCGGGTGATCGAAGAACGAAACATGGACGTGCGTGGGTAAGAGGCGGCGGGATGACCCGCGCGGGTCGGGTGAGAATGTGATCGGTTTGCAACAATCGGCCTGCAACATTTCGCGTGTCGCTGATGCGGGCACGTTACCACAGCCCCACCGCGCCCGATGCAGGGGTGTGAACGGCACTCAGAAAGCGAGGCCAGATGGCGGCGTCGATCAGAAATGCGAAACGATCTTGTTTTGCAGAACGGTCTTTTGACGACCAGCAGAGGTGCCGATAAGCAGGTCTCGGGTGCGTCGGAAGGAGCCCGAAGGGCGAGTGCAGACGCGCCCGGTGCAGCTCGTTTCTTAAGGGGGTGACGCAGGAGTCGGGATGCGGTAGAAGAAGGTTTTACCTACCGCCGAACAAACAGGTCCGACACCGGCCCAAACTGCCAGGTTCATTA
>LGTG01000241.1 GCA_001190015.1 Candidatus Burkholderia crenata | reverse complement strand
TATCTGGCCCGAGCCAATGATCCTCCTCCGGGCAATATCGTTGTCTGGCGAGGATTGGTAAGGCTTACAGATATCCTGCTCGGTTTCGAACTCGCCGAAAAATATGGGTAATTGCAAGGGAAAAAAACCGCTTACAACGTATTTATAGCGGTTCTTTCCGGTAAAAAAGTGCCGCTAGTGCGGTTGGCAGTAGTTTTGAGATGACGCCTGCCTTCCTGCACAGAGGCAGAATCCCCGTAAAGGCTTCAGCGCATGATTCACCCCGCAGGTACCGCTATCGTCAGGATTTTCCCTGATGAGAGATGAAACCGCGAAAAATGTTGCGAAAACACAATGTGCGTTTCGAAAATCAGTGGAGCAAATTATTTAATTTGTTCGACGCTTGGCGGATTCTCGCTTCGGGACGGCCGCGTTGTCGCGGAACCGGCAGAAACAGGCAGCTTCATGGTCGTTAACCATGCCGGTTGCCTGCATGAACGCGTAGCAGATGGTTGTTCCGATGAACTTGCAGCCGTATTTCTTCAGTGCACGGCTCATGGCGTCGGAGATTTCGTTGGAGGCGGGCGCTTGTGCATAGGTTGCGCGTGGGGTATCGATAGGCGTATTGCCGACGAACGACCACACAAAATTCGCGAACGAGCCGTGTTCCGCCTGGATGCGCTGCACAGCGCGCGCGTTGGCGACGGCCGCCGAGATCTTTGCGCGATTGCGGACAATGCGGGCGTCTAGCAGCAGCCGGGCTGCGTCGTCTTCGCTGAAAGCGGCCAATCGGTCGATGTCGAATTCATGGAACAGAGCCCGGTAACCCTCGCGCTTGTTCAATATCGTGGACCATGACAGCCCGGCCTGCGCGCCTTCCAGCACGAGCATTTCGAACAGATGGCGATCGTCATGGGACGCCACGCCCCACTCTTCATCGTGATAGCGGGCGAGTGCTTCGGTTGTTACCCAGCTGCAGCGGTGGGGCTCGGCGCTATTATCCGGGCTGCTTTTTTTCGGGTTCGTCATGTCGGCTTCTGGGAGTGAGTGGTTGGCGTTTGATCAGCATAGGCGGAAGGACAAGGCGAGAACAATCGGCCGATCGGTCTGGTTCTCCGGTGGGCCGTCGCGTGGCGGCTCTCTGCAGGCATTGGCTTGACGTCCGGCTCCAATGTCAGCCGACTCATGGCAGAAGCTTGCCGGATGCGCTGGCAGTGCGGTGGCGCCGCATACTCCATTCGGCTAAGTGGCGGCGCGCGGGTCGTGCCGTTAAGCTTGCGGACATGACTACTTCAACTTACACACACAAGTACCTGATCGGCGTCGACGGCGGCGGCAGCGGTACGCGCGTCGTCCTGGCGGACACAGACGGCATCGAACTGGCACGTGCGACGGGAGGCCCGCCAGGCTTGGCGCTCGGTGTCGAGCGAGCGTGGGACGCTATCGAAGCGGCGTGTGCGCGCCTTTGAAACAGCGGGCTTGCCGTTCGAGTGGCGTGCATGTACGCTTGCCGTCGAAAGCGACGCCTTCACCACGTTGCTCGGCGCGCGTGGAGGCGAACCGGGCGTGATCGTGGCGCTGGGAACGGGTAGCATTGCCGCGTCGCTGGATGCGAGCGGTCAGTTCAGGATCGCAGGGGGTTATGGTTTTCCGAGCGGCGACAAGGCGAGCGGAGCCTGGTTGGGTTTGCGGGCGGCTGCCCATTTGCAGCATTTGCTCGACGGTCGGGCACCCGCCGACGACTGGTCCGCGGCGTTGCTCGAGCGCACGGACGCGACCGCTCGAGACAGCCGCGTCGTATGGCTGTGCGCGGCGAACCAAACGGGTTATACGACGCTGGCGCCGACTGTGTGTTCGAGCACAGAAACCATCCGTTTGCGGCGTGTCTGTTGGAGGAAGCGGGGCGTGAGATCGCAAAAATGGCGTCGGCGCTGGACTTGGATCACGCTTTGCCGGTGGCGTTGTGCGGCGGCCTGGCCGTGCCACTGGAGCCATTCGTACCGGAAGAGCTCCGCGGCCGGTTACGCCAGCCGCTAGCGGACTCCGCTTCAGGCGCGCTGCAACTGGCTCGCCAAGCTGCGAGCCGAAAATCGCCCCATGGGGGCTAAAATGTCAGTGTCCTAACGGCTTAAAGGAAAGCGCTTCCCATGTATTCCATCATCACCACCGATCTCGACGGCACCTTGCTCAACAACGACCACCAGGTCGACCCATTCACCGTCGAAATGGTCCGCGAACTGGAAGCGCGTGGCATACGTTTCATCATCGCGACGGGGCGGTATTATCGCGATGTGGTCGGAATTCGGAAAGTGCTCGGCATTGACGCTCATCTGATCACCTCGAACGGCGCGCGCATTCACGCGCCGGACAATGAACGTATTTACGCCCGTGACATCGCTCTAGCGGCGGTGCGCCGTCTCGTTCAGCCGGATCTGGCGGGAGCGCGTGATCGTGAATCTCTTCGCCGACGACGCCTGGTTGATCGACCGCCACGCGCCTGAATTGCTGGTGCTTCATCAGGACTCGGGTTTCGACTATGACGTAATGGACCTGCGCGAGCACGACGGCGAGAACATTGCGAAGGTGCTGTATATCGGCGAGCCGGACGATCTCAAGGTGACTTCGGCGAATCTCGAACGTGAATTCGGCGCTGGTGAAACGTTTGCCGAATGTCCCGCGGACCGGCAACAACTTCGAGGTGGGCGTTGCGCATCAACTGCGTGCGTTGTTCGGCATGATGGATGAACTCGCCGCGCCGGTGCGTGCTGACGAATAAAGGGGCGGAGTCCATCATGGTGGCGGCTGTCCGCGGTGCTGGGACGTAGGGAATAGAAGGAAAAAGGGAGCCGCCTATACCGGCCGCTCCCTTTGCTCAAACAACCCTTGGTAAACCTCACCCGCGTCACTTATCCGCGACGATTCCAGCTGTCACGACCGTAGCCGCCGTGATCCCAGCCGGTGCGGTTCCAGTGTCCGCGGTCCGGACCGCCCCAGCGGTCATCGCGATGACCCCAAGCGGGCGGCGGCGCGCGGTAGAACGGCGCGGGCTGGACGTAAATCGGCGCAGGCTGGACATACCCGGGCACGCCGAGCGACAGTCCAATAGAGAGATCCATGTGTGTGAGCCTGCGCGACGCCAACTGCGCCCACTGCAAGACCGGCGGCAACCAGCAAATGAGTGACGATGCGTTTCATGGTGTTCTCCTTTTAGAACGACGCGTGTCGCATGACTCCGATCTACGCAATGACCGTTTTACGGGGGATCGACGAATTGTTAGCAGATGAAAGTATGGTGAAAGTTGAAGTCAGAGTTTGTCGGTGGAGTAAATACCCGCAAAGTCCTGTCAGCTATGGCTTGTCGGACATTTCCTCAGCCCGGCATAAGTAAATCGACGTTTAACACCCCCGCAGACCGTAAGCCGCCATTACATTTGTCGCAGATTATTCATATTGATCGGCTGTACGGACCCGATACAAAGGAATTGGGCAATAAAAAACGGGCGTCGAGCGCCCGTTTTTCATCGGCTTTCACCGTTTTTTAATTCAGGCAACAGCAAGCGCCTGCTTTTTCGCACCGGTCAGCGACGGATAAACCACTCCAGCGATGACCGCGCCGATGACTGGGGCCACCCAGAACAGCCACAGTTGTTCCATTGCCGCGCCGCCCACAAACAACGCCGGGCCAGTGGAACGCGCCGGGTTCACTGAGGTATTCGTGACCGGAATCGAGATCAGGTGGATCAGCGTCAAGCACAGGCCAATGGCGATCATTGTGTAATGACCCGGCGAGTGATCGCCGTAACCGTTGGTGGCAAAGCCGCTGGCAAACGAGGTCGAAGCCTGGCACGCCGCTGGCGATCACCGACAAAACGTACGCGCCAATCACGCCACCGACCACTTGGGTGGCAATGTACGGAACCAGGTCGCGGACCGGGAAACGCCCTGCGACCGTCAAACCGACGCTCACCGCCGGGTTCAGGTGGCAACCCGAAATATGGCCGATAGCGTAGGCCATGGTGAGCACGGTCAAGCCGAATGCGAACGCCACGCCCGAGAAGCCGATACCGAGTCGAGGGCAACCCACCGCGAGCACTGCGCTGCCGCAGCCGCTCAGCACGAGCCAGAACGTACCAAACATTTCTGCGCCAAGGCGCTGTCCTAATCATATGATTCGAAATCCTAAAAGGATATAAAAAACCGAAACAATTCCGGCGCTTGTGACCATCACTATTTGTACGGACCACTGCGGCGAGTAGGCAGTGTAATCCGAGTCTGGAGACTTATTGTCAAGAATTGTTAAAACGCCATGAACTAAGGGAATTCTTATTAGGAATGCCATATAGTTTCAAGATTCTTCTTATTCGCATTAGGACTTTTTGCAATTGCATGTTCAAACGTTGCATCTTTTAATCGATGCCGTTACGCTTCTCAATAATCGCGGGCTATTAGAAAGGGTTGAGAAAATGTCGCAATACACTGAGCTCAAAGCACAGATCGCCAAGCTTCAGGAGCAGGCGGAAGAGGCACGCCGCGCAGAACTGGAAGCAGTATTGGCGGATATCCGGCGCAAGATTGTGGAGTATGGGCTTACGGCCCAGGACCTGGGGCTGTCGGTCGTCCGGCGAGGCCGGCTACCGAAGAAGGTGCCGCTACCCCCGATCTATCAGGATCCCAAGTCCGGCAGCACCTGGAGCGGGCGTGGCAAACCGCCGAAATGGATCGCGGGAAAGAACCGCGAGCGTTTCCTGATTAGTCAGGCGCATTCGTGAAAGCGCTTGGCAGCGGCATCGAATAGTGCAGACAAAAATAGAAGTAAAATGTCAGCATGAAAGACAAAGCAAAAAGGTGTCGGATAACGATTCGACCATCGTTTCCAATCAAGTCAGCGCCCAGTCTTCAGGCGGCTGAAAAAATTAGCTGACTGCAACGCGGCGCAGTACAGGGCGTTTCACTGCTTGCAACAACGCGGTGGAGGCATCGACATAGTTCAGCGCCATGGTCCTCGCGCTAAAGCGGCGTTCGAATTGCGCGCGAATTTCGGTGCGCGAAAGCTCGTCCAGGCGTTGGAGCGCCCCAACCGCACCCTGCACGCCCTCGCAAATGTAGCCCGTTACGCCGTGGTCAATCACTTCGGGTACCGAACCGCGATTGAACGCAATCACCGGCGTACCGCAAGCCATGGCCTCGATCATCACCAGACCGAACGGCTCCGACCAGTCGATCGGGAACAGCAGCGCCTTCGCGCCCGACAAGAACTCCGGCTTTTGCTGCTCGTTGATCTCGCCAACGAATTCAACACTGGTCTTCGACTCTGCCAGCAGTGGCTCGATCGTGCTCTTGAAGTATTTCCTGGTCGACCTTGGCGGCAATCTTCAGCGGCAGACCGCTTTGGGCAGCGATCTTGATGGCGAGATCGGCGCGCTTTTCCGGGCAGATACGACCCAGGAACGCCAGGTACTCGGGCTTCTTGTGCGTTTGCGGCGTCAGCAGGTTTTCCGGCAATCCGTGATAGATCGTGTTAAGCCATGCGGCTTGCGGCAGCGGCACACGGGCACACGTTGCGAATCCGAGATCGAGACAACCGACACCTCAGGGAACGCGTTGAACACCGGTTGCAGCTCGGGCAAATCCAGCCGGCCGTGCAGCGTGGTCACAAACGGCGTGTCCATTTGCGAGAACACCGAGAACGGCATGTAGTCGAGGTGGAAGTGCAGCACGTCGAATTCGTGCGCGCGGCGGCGGACATGCTCAAGCAGCAGCGCATGCGGTGCATTCCAGTCGCGAATCGACGGATCGAGGCGCAATGCGCGCGGCCAGGCTGCTTCCAGCGTCGCCTTGGTCTGCGAATCGCCGCTCGCGGACAAAGTCACGTCGTGACCGAGATCGACCAGCGCGTCCGTCAGGTACGAGACAACATGTTCGGTGCCGCCGTAGAACTTTCGGGGGGACTGCTTCGTGCAACGGTGCAATTCTTAGGTTCAAGCAGTCGTTGTAACACCATCATTTAGATTGCGAATATTAACTCTTCAAACGC
>LGTG01000240.1 GCA_001190015.1 Candidatus Burkholderia crenata | reverse complement strand
AAAAGTTAATATTCGCAACC
The DNA here is from genome assembly GCA_001190015.1 of Candidatus Burkholderia crenata. Taxonomy (GTDB): domain Bacteria; phylum Pseudomonadota; class Gammaproteobacteria; order Burkholderiales; family Burkholderiaceae; genus Caballeronia; species Caballeronia crenata. Next base: position 5,674 of record LGTG01000240.1, on the reverse strand, counting down.
TAAATGATGGTGTTGCAATATGACTGCTTGAACCTAGCAATGCCCAAATCCGATCCGAACACGCGGCCGATCTGCGTCGGCTCAATGTCGACGCGCACGAATATACGGCCCTTTGTACTTTGTATAAACCTCGACGCTGACCGTGTGACGGTTCGCCCAACGATTACCGATACCGAGCACGAAGTCGAACGCGAGCATGCTGGCGTTGCCGTACCTGTGCGCCGTTTGCAAACCGCACATGCCGGCCATCAGCGGATGATCGTCGGAGATTGCACCCCAGCTCATCAGCGTGGGGACCACCGGCACGTTCATGATTTCAGCGAATTCGACCAGCAGATCCTCGGCCGCTGCATTCAGCACGCCACCACCATACACGATCAATGGGCGCTCCGACGCCGTCAGCATCGCCAGCGCTTTTTCGATCTGAGCGCGCGTCGCTTTCGGCTTGTAGACGGGCAGCGGTTCGTACGTGTCGATATCGAACTCGATTTCCGCGAGTTGCATGTCGATCGGCAGGTCGACCAGCACCGGACCTGGACGGCCCGAGCGCATCAGGTAAAATGCCTGCTGGAACACGCGCGGCACGAGCGCCGGTTCGCGCACGGTCGCGGCCCACTTGGTGACGGGTTTGGCGATCGATTCAATATCGACGGCCTGGAAGTCTTCTTTATAGAGACGACGCGCACGCGGCGCCTGACCGATGATCGCGAGAATCGGGATGGAGTCAGCCTGGGCGGAATACAAGCCGGTGATCATGTCCGTTCCCGCCGGTCCCGACGTGCCGATACATACACCGATATTGCCCGGTGCTGCCCGCATATAGCCTTCGGCCATATGCGATGCGCCTTCCACGTGGCGTGCCAGAACGTGGCCGATGCTGCCGGCCCGTTGCAGGGCGGAGTAGAACGGGTTGATCGCCGCGCCCGGAACGCCGAACGCCATTTCGATCCCTTCTTTTTCCAGCACGAGGACGGCTGCATCGACTGCGCGCATTTTTGTCATGAGTGTCTCCTTCCATTGTGTTCTTGCTGCATTGCGCTGTTGCGCAATGTCGTTGATGGGACTTTATGCGTATGCCGGAATGTTGATAAGATCAGCCAGAGTCGTTTGATCCGATACAAAAAGTATGGAACGGATGAGCAATGGAGGCCAAGCAAATGGACCGCTTCAGGCAGATTGAGACGTTCGTGAAGGTCGCCGAGGCCGGCCAGTCTGGCTGCGGCGGCGCTGGAGGAAGGGGTGTCGCCGGTAATTTTGGGGCGGTGTATTGATGCCCTGGAGAAGCGCCTGGGCGTCAAGCTGATGTACCGGTCGACGCGCCGTCTAGTGGTAAGCGAGGAGGGCGCGGCGTTCCTCGAACGTTGCCGTGGACTGCTCGCTGACTGGAACCAGGCTGAAGACGAACTCGCCGATGGCCAGCGAACAGTCCACGGCCACCTGATCGTCTCGGCACCGGCGGCCTTCGGACGAATACACGTGGCGCCGCACGCCCCAGGTTTTCTCGTCGAAAAACCCGCGTTGCAGATGTCGTTCAACCTGAACGACCGCGTGGCCGACCTGATCCGCGAGAGTTACGACCTGTCGATCCGTATCGGCGGGGCGGTTGATCAGAATTTCGTTGCGGTGAAACTCGCCGATAACCGCCGGGTGGTCTGCGGCACGCCGGCGTATTTCAAGAAGCACGGCAAGCCGAAATCACTCGATGACCTGCCGCGCCACAACTGCCTCGCGTTCAATTTGCAGGACGGGCAAGAACCGCGGCTGGTATTTCGCGGCTGGTATTTCCGTCGCAACGGCAAACTCGTCATTGTGTGTGTCTCGGGCAACCTGGATTGCAACGACGGCGAACTGCTGCACCGGTGGGTGTCGGAGGGGCATGGATTTGGCTGGCGCTCGACCTGGGAAATCCAGCGGCAATTGGCAAATGGCGAACTGGAAACCGTCCTGGACGAGTTCGTGCTGCCCGACTACGACATCCTCGCAGTCTATCCGCAGCAACGCTACGTGCCCGCGAAAGTGCGCTACCTCATTGATTATTTCAAGAAAATCTATACGCAGCCGGACTACTGGAGCCGCGAAAGGTGACTTTCCCGGCCCGTTCGGGAGGTCCGGTACCTATAGGCAAGCGCTAAACCATTGAAAACACAGCGGAAGTAATACGCGAAATGAGTAAATCAGTTGTGTGGCCGGCCGTATCTCGCTATAATTACTGCCTTCTCTCTTGCCGCACCGGTCCGACGCCCGGGTGGCTTTATATCCTCAAGGAATAACAATGCGTCATTACGAAATCGTATTTATCGTGCATCCGGATCAAAGCGAGCAAGTGCCCGCCATGATCGAACGGTACAAGACCACGATCACGACTCACGGTGGTTCGGTCCATCGCATCGAAGACTGGGGCCGCCGTCAGCTGGCTTACATGATCGAGAAACTCGCGAAGGCTCACTACGTGTGCATGAATATTGAATGCAGCCAGGAAACGCTCGAAGAACTGGAACACGCGTTCAAGTTCAACGACGCCGTGCTGCGTCACCTCATTGTCAAGATGAAGAAGGCCGAAACCGGCCCGTCGCCGATGATGAAGGAAGTGCACCGCGAAGAAGCCAAGAAGGCGGCCAGCCAGCCGTCGACTGAAGCGCAGGCAAGCTAATTTTAGCTAGGGCGACTCTGAAGGTCGTCAAGCCACCAAGAATCAAGTGAACCGGCTGCAACTGACAGCAAGCGTCGTGGAACGCGAACCGGTGCGGTACACCCCCGTCGGCGTCCCCATAGCAAGTTGCACGTTGCATCACCGTACGGAAGTCGTCGAAGCGGGCATTCCCCGCCAGATCGAATTGACACTCCCGGCGGTTGCAGCCGGTGCTGCGAGCGGCAAGCTGGAAGGCCTCACGATGGGCGTAGAAACGCTCTTCACGGGCTTCATGGCCAAGAAAAGCCGCAACGCGCGAACCCTGGTGTTTCACATCACAGAATTGCAGGATATTGGAAAGGACTGAACATGCCCCGCCCGACTGGTAAGAAATTCGACAAACGTCGTCAGCAACAAAACCCGCTCTTCAAGCGCAAGAAGTTCTGCCGTTTCACCGTGGCTAATGTCGAGTACATCGACTACAAGGAAACGGAAACGCTGAAGGACTTCGTTGGTGAGAACGGCAAGATCATGCCGGCTCGTCTGACAGGAACGAAGGCTCACTACCAACGTCAGCTCGATACGGCTATCAAGCGTGCTCGTTTTCTCGCGCTGCTGCCTTACACCGACCTGCACAAGGCCTAATCAGACGACGCAATAAGGAAAAAGCCAAATGCAAATCATTCTTTTGGAAAAAGTCGTCAACCTGGGTAACCTGGGCGACATCGTTCGTGTCAAGGACGGTTACGCACGTAACTTCCTTATACCGGGCAAGAAGGCTCGCCGTGCAACGAAGGACGCAATCGCCGAATTCGAAGTGCGCCGTGCTGACCTTGAAAAGGTTGCCGCTGAAAAGCTGGCAGCTGCAACGGCTCTGGGCGAAAAGCTGAGCGGCGCGACCGTTCAGATCTCGCAAAAGGCTGGCGTCGCCGGCCGTCTGTTTGGTTCGGTGACGAACGCGGACATCGCCGAAGCGCTGAAGAAGCAAGGCCTGGCTGAAGTCGAAAAGTCGCAAGTGCGTCTGGCCGACGGCCCGCTGAAGCTGGTTGGCGACCACGCCATCCAGGTTGCACTGCACACCGACGTGGTTGTCGACGTGACGGTATCGGTGCTCGGCGAACACGCTTAAGTGTTTTGCCGGTCGGGCTTAGCCCTGCCGACGATGCAAAAGTAAAGCCGTAGTAAAAGAAAGGTGGGAACCGCTCGCGGTTCCCACCTTTTTGTTTTTCCGGCCTCGCCGCCGTCCGTTATTTCGCCGATAATTCCTCCCCATGAACGCACCGTCGAAAGATCCCCAACTGGATGCGCTGAAGGTCCCGCCGCATTCCATCGAAGCCGAGCAGTCCGTCATTGGCGGCTTGCTGCTGGATAACGCCGCATGGGACCGTATTGCGGACGTGATGTCGCACGGCGATTTCTACCGCTACGACCATCGGATGATTTATGAGGCGATCGGCAAGCTGATCGCCACCACGCGTCCGGCCGACGTGATCACCGTCTACGAGGCGTTGACGAACACCGGCAAGGCCGAGGAAGTGGGCGGCCTGGCGTACCTGAACGCGCTCGCGCAGAACACGCCGAGCGCCGCGAACATTCGCCGTTATGCGGAAATCGTGCGTGATCGGGCGGTGTTGCGTCGCCTGGTTTCGGTTGCCGATGAAATTTCCGCCGATGCGTTTAATCCGCAAGGCAAGGAAGTGCGTCAGTTGCTGGACGAGGCCGAGGCGAAGGTGTTCTCGATCGCGGAAAGCAACGCGCGCGGCACGCAGGGTTTTCTCGAGATCGGACCATTGCTAACGCAAGTGATCGAGCGGATCGACACGCTGTATCACACCGCGAATCCCAGCGATGTGACCGGCACGCCAACGGGTTTCGTCGATCTGGACCGTATGACCTCGGGCATGCACGGTGGTGAACTGATCATTGTGGCTGGCCGGCCGTCGATGGGTAAAACCGCGTTCTCGATGAATATCGGCGAATACGTGGCCGTGGAATATGGCCTGCCAGTGGCAGTGTTTTCCATGGAAATGCCGGGCACGCAGCTCACCATGCGTATGCTGGGCTCGGTGGGCCGTCTCGATCAGCACAGGATACGTACCGGCCGCCTCACGGATGAAGACTGGCCGAAGCTCACGCACGCAGTGCAGAAAATGAGCGAGGCGCAGATCTTTATCGATGAAACGGGTGGTCTGAACCCAATGGAACTTCGTTCGCGCTCGCGCCGTCTGGCGCGGCAATGCGGCAAGCTGGGCCTGATCATCGTGGACTATTTGCAGCTCATGTCCGGTTCCGGTTCGGGCGGCGAAAACCGCGCGACGGAAATTTCCGAAATCTCGCGTTCGCTCAAAAGTCTCGCCAAGGAACTGGATGTTCCCGTAGTCGCGCTCTCGCAGCTGAATCGAGGACTGGAGCAGCGTCCGAACAAACGCCCGATCATGTCCGACCTGCGCGAATCCGGCGCTATCGAACAGGATGCGGACGTGATTCTTTTCATTTATCGCGATGAGGTTTACAACCCCGACAGCCCGGACAAGGGCACCGCCGAGATCATTATCGGTAAGCAGCGTAACGGCCCGATCGGCCCTGTTCGACTCACGTTCCAGGGTCAATATACGAAGTTCGAGAATTTTGCCGGCGCGCAGAATTTCTACGGGAACTAGGGAACTTATCCCCTGTTCACGTTCGATTGACCCCGGTCATGGTACGGCAGGGGTCCCGCGAAGGTATAATGTGGCAGTTTTATGTCAGTGCCACTTTGAGCTACTTTCCGGGATTTTCATGTTCGGTCGCTTCATGCCCACCGAGGGCAAATTTTTCGAAATCTTCAATGCGCACGCAAAGTGCATCGTTGACGCAAGTCACGAACTCGAACTGCTGATCGACAACATGAACCAGATGGAGGTCCATAAGCAGAACGTCCAAACCAATCGGCATAGGGGACGACCATAAGGCCGTACCCCCTGCCACACCACCCGGCATGCGGGTCCGCACCGGGCGGTTCGAGAAGTTTAGGTTATATGAGTCGAGGCAAACCCAACTGGTCAA
>LGTG01000239.1 GCA_001190015.1 Candidatus Burkholderia crenata | reverse complement strand
TACGGCGCCGGGCTGGTGTGCCTGCGCACTGCCTGCCAAAACCACTCGGCGAACCCGCAATTCAGCAGCAAATTGCATGTGCAAACCTCTTGATGTGTGCAAACCTCTTGAACACTGCTTCGGTCGTCATGACGGGGCGCTTTTCAACAGCCTGCTAAAGGCACCGACATTAGTCGATACTCCGAGCGAGAACTCGACGCAGTTGCGAACGCGCTTAATTGCAGACCACGCAAAGCCCTCGATTGGAAGACACCAGCCGAGGCGTTTGAAGAGTTAATATTCGCAACCTAAATGATGGTGTTGGAATGACTGCTTGAACCTAAGCACGCAGCCACCGAATTGCTTCGGGAGCCGGCAGACGGTCATCAATGTGGTTCCTGTCAGGCCGAAAGCCGATAGCACGTTCGTGTGCCACTGTGACAGGTCAAGATAAATTTCCCCTATCGGTAAACTCTTAAAACGATGGTGGATAGGCCAATTGACAGAGTTTTCGAGCTTTTATTGCGCACCAATCGTGTTTATTTGACAGCAATACCAAAGACGAGATATCCGGGGAGGCGTCGCGCGTGTATCCTGGTCAGGCTAAATCAAATAGGACTGAAACATGGAACAGGTGTTCTGACAAGCAACACGCGAAGAACCAAAACCCACTGCCCCAAATACAAAGACGGCGGCGTGGTGAGCCACGCCGCCGTCCTGATCGAACAACATCCAACCAACATCGGATAAACCGTCACCTACATTGAGCATGGCCTGCAGTGAGGCCGTGCTCCTTATTTCGCTTAACGGTCAGGACAAGCGCAATGCCGCGCGATCGTCCTCATCGAAGATTTTTTGAGCCAGATGAAACGCCGAATTTGCCGCGGGCACACCGCAGTAAATAGTGGTCTGCAGCAGCATTTCCTTGATTTCCTCACGCGTGACGCCATTGTTTTTCGCTGCCCGCAAATGCAGCGCGAGTTCTTTGCTGTGGTTGAGGGCGGCCATCATCGAAATGGTCAGGAGGCTGCGCGTGTGGCGCGGCAGGCCGGGGCGGGTCCAGATATCTCCTCATGCGTAGCGCATGATCAGATTCTGGAACTCGGTCGTGAGATCCCTGCGGTTATCGAGCGACCGCGTGACGTGCGCATCGCCAAGCACCACGCGACGCACGTTCAAGCCCGCTTCGTAACGTTCGTCTTCGGTCATGTCAGGCTCCCAGGAACTCGAGCAGCGTTTTCGTGTACACGTCCGCTTGCTCGATATTCGACATAACGCGAGCCCGCGATGTATCCGGCCAGTTCCGCGCCCTTGTGCAGCAGTCGTGGACTGGTCGTGCGTACCCGAAATGACCAGCACCGGCGCCTTGATGGTCTTCGCTTCTTCGCGAGCATCAGCGTCGCGGATCGCTTCGCAATTCGACGCATAACCTTCGCCCGAGGTATGGCGGAACACGTCGCGAATGCCGGACAGCATGAGCGGCTGCGCCGCCATGAAACCAGCCGTGAACCAGCGCGGCAGGACGGCGTCGGCCAATGCAGGCATGCCACCCTCCTCGCGGGCTTTCGCCGCCCGGGGCGTCCAGATTGCGTCCGAGCCCGCCGATCAGCGCTGCCGTATTCGACAGCACCACGCGCTCGAAGCGCTCCGGGTGGCGTGCCACGAGCGCGATGCCGGTGCCCGCCCATTGAAAGACCGCAATAGTGCGCACGCTTGATGCCGAGGGTGTCGAGCAAACCGATCACGTCGCCTACAAGCTGGTCGAGCGTGTACGGACCTTTTGGCGCGTCCGAGCGGCCATGGCCACGCGTGTCGTAACGCAACACGCGATATTTAGCCGCGAGCGTTTCGACTTGCGGTGTCCACATGGACACGTCGGCGCCGAGCGAATTCGACAGCACAAGCCAGGGCGCGTCACTGCCGGCGGTGGCGTCGACGCGATGATAGAAGAGTTGAATACCGTTGACGGCGGCAAAAGGCATTACGGAAGACTCTTGGATGAAGGGAATCGATGCGAAAGCAACGCGGCATCGACAAAAGCGTGCGCCTGGCCCGCGTAGTTCGCCGGGTCGAGCAGGGCTTGCAATTCAATGAGAGAGAGTTGTTGCGTGACGCGTTCGTCGTTCGAGAACACGTCGTAAAAAGTCGCGCTAGTGGCCACGGCTTGCTTCGATGCATGTTCTACGAGCGTATGCGCGTCGAGCCTGCCAATACCGCGAGCATCACAGCCTCGCCGAGAATCAACCCGTGCGTGAGATCCAGGTTGGTGGCGAGCCGCCCTGCATTCACTTCGATATTCGACACGATCGCCGTGATCTGCGCGAGCGCGCCGCCTGTCAGGCGGGCAAGGTCGGGCAACGCTTCCTAATTCAGCCTGCCAGCCGCCGAGCGAGCGTTCATGTTCCTGAACCATGCCGCTGAACACGGTCGCGACCAGATTCGGCTCGCGCATCGCGGCGGTGAGCACGGCTGCACAGCCGACCGGGTTGCGCTTGTGCGGCATCGTTGATGAACCGCCCTTTTGCCCGCCGCTGCCGGCTCGGCCAGTTCGCCAACTTCCGTCTGCATCTGCAACGAGATATCGCGGGCGATTTTCCCAAGCGTACCGGTCAGCATGCCGAAACATGCCGCCGCTTCCGCTATGCGATCGCGTTGGGTATGCCACGGTAACGTTGGCCGTTGCAGCCGAAGGTCGTCGGCAAGCGATTGGGTGACCAACGGCGCTTTGTCCCGCAGGCTGGCCAACATTCCGGCCGCGCCGCCGAATTGCAGTGCCAGCACGCGCGAACGGCATTGAGCCAGACGCTCGCGATGCCGTATCAACGCATCCAGCCATTGGGCGAATTTAAGGCCAAGCGTGATCGGCAAAGCCTGTTGAAGCCAGGTTCGGCCAATCGCCGGCATCGTCCGATATGTCTGCGCCTGATTAGCGAGCGCGTCGCAAGTCTCGTTCAAACCGGCTTCCAACAAGTCGAACATGGAGCGCAGTTGCAAGACAGTGCCGGTATCGATAATGTCCTGGCTCGTCGCGCCCCAGCGCACGTATTTCGCGGCGTCAGGATCAATCAGATCAGCATTGCAAGCAGCCACGATCGCCGCCACCGCACTTGAAGGAATCACCCCGTGCTCAGCCGATGCCCGTGCAAGCGCCGCCTCGACATCCAGCATTGACTGGACGGTCTGACGCGCGGACCACACGGCATTCATCTCGCGTGTGCCGCAGATCAGGTGCGTCAGCCGTCCCGACGCCGAAAATATCAGCTCAGACATCACACACACTCGATAGCGATGGCAATGCCTTGACCCACGCCAATACACATCGTGCACAGCGCGAAGCGTCCGCCGGTCCGATGCAACTGATACGTCGCGGTCGTGACCAGGCGCGCGCCACTCATGCCGAGCGGATGGCCAAGCGCGATCGCGCCGCCGTTCGGATTGACGCGGGGATCGTCATCGGCAATGCCGAGCATGCGCAGCACAGCCAGCCCTTGCGATGCAAACGCCTCGTTCAGCTCGATCACATCGAATTGATCGATGGTCATACCCAGGCGCTTCATCAGCTTCTGCGACGCCGGCGCCGGGCCAATGCCCATCACGCGCGGCGGCACGCCGGCGGTTGCAATGCCCAACACGCGCGCACGCGGCACAAGGCCAAAACGCTTGGCGCTGTCTTCATCGGCGAGGAGCACGACCGCCGCACCGTCGTTCACGCCCGACGCATTGCCCGCCGTCACCGTGCCATCGGGACGCACGACGCCCTTCAGTTTCGCCAGCGCTTCCATACTCGTTTCGCGCGGATGTTCGTCCTGCGAGACAAGCACCGAATCGCCCTTTTTCTGCGCGATGGAAACCGGCACGATCTCTTGCGCGAGCGAGCCGTCCTTCTGCGCGCGCGACGCTTTCTGTTGGCTGCGCACGGCAAACGCGTCCTGGTCTTCGCGGCTCACCTTATAGTCGGTCGCGACGTTTTCGGCCGTCTCCGGCATCGAGTCCACGCCGTACATTTTTTTCATCAGCGGATTGATGAAACGCCAGCCGATGGTCGTATCGAAGATCTCTGCCTGACGTGAGAACGCCGCGGTCGCCTTGCCCTGCACGAACGGCGCACGGCTCATGCTTTCCACGCCGCCTGCGACCATCAGCGCGGCTTCGCCTGATTTGATCGCGCGTGCGGCCACGCCGATTGCGTCCATGCCCGATCCGCACAAGCGGTTGATGGTCGAGCCGGGAATGCCTTCTGGCAAAGCGGCCAGCAACGCCGACATGCGCGCGACGTTGCGGTTATCTTCGCCCGCTTGGTTCGCACAACCGAAGATCAGGTCATCGACGGCATTCCAGTCCACATCTTTGTTACGCTCCATCAATGCGCGCAGCGGCACGGCGCCGAGGTCATCGGCACGAACTGGGGACAAAGCGCCGCCGTAACGGCCGACCGGTGTGCGAATCGTGTCGCAAATAAAAGCTTCTTTCATGCCCATCTTCTTGAGTACTCTTTGATTACGCTTCGAGCGTCGTGGCCGCGTCGAGCGGTTCAAACGTCAGCGGCATTTGCGCCAGTTTCTGCAGTTCTTCGAACGACAGGCCTTCGATAATTTCCCGTACCACTAAACCACTCGGCGTCACGTCGAACACACCGTGATCCGTGTACACGCGGTTCACGCAATTCATGCCCGTCACCGGATACGAACATTCGGCCACCAGCTTGCTTTCACCCTGCTTCGTGAGCAGTTCCATCATCACGTAGACTTTCTTCGCGCCGATCGCCAGATCCATCGCGCCACCCACAGCGGGAATGGCGTCGGGCGCACCCGTATGCCAGTTCGCCAGATCGCCCTTCGCCGACACCTGGAACGCGCCGAGCACGCAAATGTCGAGGTGGCCGCCGCGCATCATCGCGAACGAATCGGCGTGGTGAAAATAGGCGCCGCCGGTCAGGAGCGTCACGTGCTGTTTGCCGGCGTTGATGAGCTCGTCGTCTTCCTCGCCTTTCACGGGCACCGAACCCATACCGAGCAGACCGTTTTCGCTATGCAGGAAGATTTCGCGATCTGCTGCGAGATGGTTGGCGACGAGCGTCGGCATGCCGATGCCCAGGTTCACGTACGCGCCTTCCTGAATGTCGCGGGCGACGCGTTGCGCCATTTCGTCACGAGTCAGTTTTTTCATGCCGATGTCCTTGCTTGATGCAGCCTTCAGTTTTCGTTACCGCAGCGTGCTTTGCTTAGCCGTCGCGCGAGAAACCGGATTTGCCGCCTGCACAGTTTGGGCATTACGCCCTCGTTGCCACTATGTGTTTAAGCCGCTTTCGCTGCCGCCAGCTCTGCCGCGTGCACCGCTTGCGGCACTTCGATCACGCGCTGCACGAAGATGCCCGGCGTCACGATGTCTTCCGGGTCCAGCGCGCCGAGCGGCACAACCTGCGAGACCTGCACGACGGCTGTTTTGGCTGCCATCGCCATGATCGGCCCGAAGTTGCGTGCCGTCTTCCGATAAACAAGATTGCCCCACCGGTCGCCCTTGAATGCTTTGATCAGCGCGAAATCGGCGTGCAGCGGCGTTTCGAGCACGTAATGCCGGCCATCGATAAAACGTGTTTCCTTGCCTTCAGCCAGCTTCGTGCCATAGGCCGTAGGCGTGAAAAATCCGCCGATACCTGCGCCCGCTGCGCGAATGCGCTCGGCGAGATTGCCTTGCGGCACAAGCTCGAGTTCGAGTTCGCCCGCGCGGTACAAGCCGTCGAACACTTGCGAATCGCTCTGGCGCGGGAACGAGCAGATGATCTTGCGCACGCGTTTCGCTTTCAGGAGCGCCGCGAAGCCGGTCTCGCCATTGCCTGCATTGTTGTTCACGATCGTCAGTTCGCGCGCGCCCTGCTCGATCAGCGCATCGATCAGTTCCGACGGCATGCCCGCCGTGCCGAACCCACCGATCATCACCGTCGCGCCGTCCTGAACGTCCTTCATCGCTGAATTCAGCGTGTCGAAAATCTTGTTGACCATGCCGTATCGTCCTTTGACGAGTGCCGAATGCATCGAAGCCGCATTGCAACTGAATCAAAGCGCGCCGGATGACTTGATTCCGACCGGCAGCGCTTGCATTTTTAAGTTCGCTGTGCAAACATTAGATCGTTTAGCGAACAAATGTCATGGTATACTCACATTCGTTGCGCTGTCAATGATGAACTTCGGGTTTGTACCGATGCGCCCGCGATTTGCTCAACTTACAGGACCAGACAGCGATGACCATGCCTCCTGGCGAAGCCGATTTGCCTGATTCCGAATCCCCTTCGCGGCCCGGCGATGCTTATGTGCAGTCGTTTGCGCGCGGTTTGTCGGTGATTCGTTCCTTCGATGCTACGCGTCCGGCGCAGACCTTGTCGGAAGTCGCCGCGGCCTCGGGGCTGACTCGCGCCGGCGCGCGCCGCATCCTGCTCACTCTCCAGGCGCTCGGTTACGTCGAGGCTGACGGGCGCCATTTCACGCTGACCGCGAAAATCCTGGACCTCGGTTTTGCCTACCTGACGTCGATGCCGTTCTGGAATCTCGCCGAACCGGTGATGGAAGAACTGGTAGGCCAGGTGCATGAGAGCTGTTCCGCCGCCGTGCTGAACGGAACGGAAATCGTGTACGTGCTGCGCGTGCCGACGCATAAGATCATTACGATCAATCTGTCTATCGGCAGCCGTTTACCGGCGTTCTGCACGTCGCTCGGGCGCGTGCTGCTTGTCGCGCTCGACGAAGAAAAACTCGATGCCGTGCTTGACGCCAGTTCCCTGGAAGCCCGCACGCCGCGCACACTCACCGATAAAACCGCGCTGAAAGCCTCGCTGGCGGTGGTGCGTAAGCAAGGCTGGGCGATCGTCGACCAGGAACTCGAAGAAGGTCTTATTTCGATGTCCGCGCCTATCCGCGACCGGCAGGGACGCGTGATCGCAGCGCTGAACATCAGCGGCAACGCGCAGCGCAAGAACGCGAAGCAGATGGTGAAGGCTTTTCTGGAGCCGCTGCTGGACGCGGCCCAGCGTGTCTCCGAAATGGTCGCGAGACGTGGCTAGGCGGAGGCCAATCAAATCATGCCGATGAAACCCGGAGACCTCGCGCTGCACGAGCTAGACCTGAACCTGATCCCCTACATGGTCGCGATTGAGGAGACGCGCAACGTGAGCCAGCTGCGTGTCAGCACGGCGCTCGGCCGCTTGCGCGAATATTTCAGCGACCCGCTGTTCGTGCGGACATCGCGCGGTATGGAACCCACGCCGCGTGCCCTGACGCTTGTGCCCGTTGCTCGCGAGGCGTTGAACCGGATCGAGCGCGCCCTGGAAAGCGGTGACATCGATCTGGCCGTTGGCTATTTCCCCGATCTCGCCGGCAACAATTTCTTCCAGCAGCGGCTCTTTTTGCATCGCTTCATCTGCCTGATGCGGCGCGATCATCCGTGTTCTCGTGGCCCCCTGACGCTCGCCCAGTAAGTGGGTACGGCCCCACGCGGTCGTGCCCGAGGGACGTAGCCAGGAAATCCTGGAGAACTTCCTGGACAAGAAACGTATCCGCCGTCGCGCCGTGCTGGAGACGCCGCACTTCATGAGCTTGCCGTTCATTCTTTCGCGCACCGACCTGATCGCGACGGTGCCGCACGCCATCGGCTATGCGTACGTGACGGAAGAACATGCGTCCATCACGCTGGCCGAACCGCCGCTGTCCTTGCCGAACTTCGATCTGAAGCAGCACTGGCATCGCAAGTTTCATAACGATCCACGGACCATGTGGCTGCGCCGCGCGGTCGCCGTCCTCTTCAACGATGAACTCGACGAATGGCCCAAGCGCCCCGGGAGAGCGCGGCATGAAGACAAACGCCGCTAAATTTTATTTCCCGTCAGGAAAGTGTCATGGATGCGTTAAACAGTCTGCGGGTATTCCGCGATGTCGTTGAAGTCGGCAGTTTTGTGAAAGCCGCCGAACGGCTCGATATCTCCACGGCGATGACCAGCAAGCACGTCGCGAATCTGGAACGGCAACTTGGAGTCGCTTGCTGAACCGGACGACGCGTCATCTGAGCCTGACGGAAGCCGGCAGCGTTTATTACGAGCAGTGCCGGGAAGCGCTGGATATCCTGCAGGCCGCTGAAGCGGCGGTCGGATCGCAGACCGACCAACCGCGCGGCGTGCTCAAGATCACGGCGCCGGGCTGGTTCGCGACCGCGAAGTTCGCCGATATCCTGGTGGCATATCGCGCACATTATCCGGACGTGCTGATTGATCTGCGACTGGAAAACCGCTTTGCCGACCTGGTGTAAGAAGGGTATGACATGGCGTTGCGGGCGACATCGGAACCCTTCCCCCACGATGATCGTGCGACCGCTCTGCAGAGTGCCGTTCGTGCTGGTGGGCTCGCCCGAGTATCTGAAGCGGCGGGGTTCTCTGCAACATCCCAGCGAACTCAGCGAACGTCATGAAATCGTGTTGCCGACTTACACGAGTGTGGACACGGTTGAGTTCTCCGGTCCGGATGGTGTTTTCGCGGTGAAAAACAGCTTCGTGCTCAAGACCAACGACAACTCCATGTCGCTGCAACTTGTACGCGCGGGAATTGGCCTTGCCCACCTTCCCGAATGGATTGTCGCGCAGGAATTGGCGTCGGGCGCGCTGACGCGCCTTTTCCCTGATTACACGACATTCGCGCCACGCGTGTACGCCGTGTACACGAGCCGCAAATACATGACGACGAAGGTGCGGACGTTCATCGATTTCGTCTCGGAAGCGCTCGCCGCCGATGATTCAGTGAACGGCTCCATGCCGCGTCCGGTGGCCGCCGCGCGCTCGCTGCGGATCTTCGTCGGTGCCTCGAAAACTAGGATAAATCGTATTCAAATTACGCTACCGCTCGTGTGAAGATCGCGCCACTTCGCTTGTTCGGCTCTCCGGAACCGACGAGCGATGACTCTTTTTTTCCACCAAGATTACCAAGCGGGCATGAGATGAATTTCCCCTGGTTTCCCCTGACCCTCAATTTCTTGCTGTTAGTGTTGTTTGTCTTTGTCTGCAACACGCTGAACACAGGACGCCGTACGTCGACGTTGAACGGCAAGCTGATTTTTTTCGGCTTCTGCTGCCTGGCAATGCTGCTAGACTTCACTCTGACCTTCGTTTTCGCTTCGGCTACCACCAGCGACCGTAAGCGGTACATCGATCTATCGTCGTTATCCGCTTGTGGCGAACGTGCATTGGCTTACGCGATTCCTTGTGCTGTTGCTGCCGTGATGGCTTTGAGATTTCGCGTGAGGAGCCGAAATCCGGTCGGACCATCGGTAATCATCCATACGTCCGAGTACACGCAGTCCGAGTTGCGCTATTGAGTGTGGGCGCAGTCAGGCTGAGCCGAACCGCGGAGCCGTGTTCCGGCATCAGTCACGGTAGCGGAATGAACGCCATTTGCTCGATGGAAGAGTGAAACTGACGGGCTTTTGCTTCAAAGATGAGTCTGCAGGTTCTAAAACTTCAGAGTGTCTGATATACTTCTGCTATTCCGGGGCGTAGCGCAGCCTGGTAGCGTACCTGCATGGGGTGCAGGTGGTCGGAGGTTCAAATCCTCTCGCCCCGACCAGATTAAAACCTGCACCGCGTAAGGCTGTACGGGTTTTTTGGCATAGGGTACGACCATAAGGCCGTATCCCTGCCACACCACCCGGCATGCGGATCCGCACCGGGCGGTTCGAGAAGTTGAGG
>LGTG01000238.1 GCA_001190015.1 Candidatus Burkholderia crenata | reverse complement strand
TAAATGATGGTGTTGCAATGACTGCTTGAACCTAAGCATGCTCTCAATGGCATTTGTGGTGTAAATGACCTTGCGCACCGCCGGCAGAATGCATAGTCTTCGGAGAGATAGTTCCTGGACTGCGGGTCGATCATGGTGTCGAAGAACGCATAGTGAGACACAGCCATTTTCCCGGCGTCGTGGTCCGGCCGATCAATCAGGTCAGAACGATAGTGAAGCTCGGGAAAGCTGCTCGCGAGTTTCAGGAACACCTCGCGCTTGATAAGCATGAATCCCGTTGGCGCGTCAATGACATCAAGAAAGCCGTTCTCATCCGGCTCCAGTTCGCTCGAGATTGCGGTGGCCGGATAACGGGCGAAGCGTGCGCGAAAATCGGCTTTCGTCGTACCGGCCGGTAAGGCTTCGAGCAAGCCCTCGGCTGGCCAGCCATCGGTTTTCAGCGGATAGACGCCCGACACCACTGGACGATCCGCCAGAAGCAGGCGAACAACGTCAGAACCCTTGAAGCCGATATCGCCATCAATCCACATCAGATGCGTAAATCGCTTGTCTGCGAGGTACTCGGCCACCATCGTGTTGCGGGCACGGGTAATCAGACTGTCAAAGCTGTTGAAATTTATCTTGAGGCCAAACCCGTGCCGGTCAGATGTGTCGTACAGGTCAAGAAGTCCGTGGACGTAGCTGGTCGAAACGAATCCCCCATAACTGAGCGTGGCCACCAATACATTGGCGTTGATTTTTACATCAGTCATCAATCAAGTTTGCTCCTGAAACGGTAAAACTCTGGCGATGCGTGCGGCGCTCGCATACGGACTTCATGCGGACTTTCCTTGCCGTGGGATCGGGAGCCGTTTGATAGCTGACCGTGCGGTTCTGGTGGGTCATTCTAGCGGAATAGTTCATCCCGAAAAACCCGGTCCACGACTTCGGCAACGATCATCGCGATTGCATTGATTTCATCTCATGTCCACGTCCTGTGCGTCGAACAGGCACAATCGCTCTTTACAGACCACATGGGCAACCTGCTACGCTGCGTTGCGCCAACAGACTTGCACTCGACATGACCCACGCCTTCCTCGCCAACCATCCCGACCTTGCGTGGACCTCTGCACAAAAACAGTCCAGACCCGAGGATCCGTTTATTGAGCTCGAAGCTCTCGACGACGCCCGCGTCGACCAATGGGTCGACGCGCAAAACGTGCGCACAACCATTGCGTTCGGTAAAATGCAGGAAACCGATGCGCTGACCGCGCGCCTGAAAACCGCTTACACCTCGCAGGAACGCATCGTGTCCTGCTCGCGCTATGGCGACTGGGGATACAACACCTGGCAAGACGAGACGCATCCGCTCGGAATCGTCAGGCGCACACCCTGGCAAAGATGGCTCACGGGAACGCCCGAGTGGCAAACTATTCTGGACGTCGACCAGATCGACTTGAACACGAGCGTCACCAAAGACGGTATCCGCTGGGCGCTGCATGACTTCGACATGCTCTACCCCACCTGGGACCGGGCGTTGGTAAGCTTGTCGCCGGGCGGCTCCGACGCATGCATGGTCCGCGAGTTCGACATCGAAACACAGCGATTTGTTGAAGACGGCTTCACGCTTCCCGATGTGGGCAAGCACGGCATCTCGTGGATCGATCTCGACACGGTGTATGTCGGCTGGGGCGACAGCGCGCACAGCAAGAAGCCCGCGCTGACCACGTCCGGTTTTCCGCGCCAGGCACGCAAATGGAAGCGCGGCACGAAGCTGGCCGATGCTCCCGTGGTCTTCGAAGGCAAGCGCCACGATGTATCGGCGAGCGTGGACTACGATCAGCTCGAAAAACTGCATCTTGCTTCACGTGCGACCTCGTTCTTCGAGACGCTGCAATACTGGCTGGATGAATCCATCGGCGAATGGCAGCAATACGACGTGCCGCGGCACGCGGAACTGGAGCATTGGAACGGCTGGCTGTTTGTCACGCCAAGGGAATCCTACGAAGCTGGCGATGCAACCTACGCGAGCGGTTCGCTGCTCGTCATCCGTCGCGACGCCTTCCTGAAAGGGACGCGCAATTTCACCGTGCTGTTCACGCCGTCAGGCCGAACCGTTCTCGCCGATATCGACTTCACGAAGCATTGGCTGGTCGTATCGCAGATGGACGATGGTTCGCCGCGCGTGGAGTTACTCTCCCCGCCGGCCGACTTCGAAGGCGAATGGACCCGCCGGCATTTCGCACTGCCTCCCGCCAGCCAGTCGTACGTGGATTCCATCGACAGCGAACGCGACGACACCGTGCTCGTTCACGTCGAACATTTCCTCACGCCGCCGTCGCTGTACTACGCCGATTTCGCAAAGCCGGAAAAGGAATGGAAACTGCTCGCACGCCTTCCGGCTCAATTCGATGCGACCGGTCTCGTTGCCGAGCGTCGTCACGCGATATCAACCGATGGCGTTGCTATTCCCTATTGGCTGATCGGCCGTGAAGCGAACATCAAGGGCCATGAAACCGCGCCCTGCCTGCTCTACGGCTATGGCGGCTTCGAAGTCGCGCTCGGCCCGCATTATGACGCAACCACGGGAATCGCGTGGCTCGAAAGCGATGGGTTGTACGCAGTCGCGAACATTCGTGGTGGCGGCGAATTCGGGCCGGAGTGGCATCAAGCGGCGCAGCGCGAAAAACGCCAGGTCGCCTTCGATGACTTCATCGCGATCGCAGAAGAGCTGGTGGCGTCGGGTGTGACGACATCGAAACAACTCGCCATTCGTGGCAGCAGCAACGGCGGCTTGCTCACCGGCGTCATGCTGGTCCAGCGCCCGGAGTTGTTCGGCGCGGTGCTGTCCGAAGTGCCCTTGCTCGACATGGCGCGTTTTCACTTGCTGCTGCAAGGCGCGTCGTGGATCGATGAATACGGCGACCCCACCGATGCCCAGGACCTGCGCTTCCTGATGTCGTACTCGCCGTATCAGAACGTCAAGGCCGATGCGGTTTATCCGCCGGCGCTGTTCACGTCGTCGGCGACTGATGACCGCGTGCATCCCGGCCACGCTCGCAAGATGGCCGCGCGGATGCAGGCGCGGGGGCATGAACGCGTGTGGTATCTGGAGAACCGTGACGGCGGTCACGGGGCGGGCGTGGAGGCAAAAAGCATCGCCCACGTGGAAGCGACCGCGTTCACGTTCTTGCAGCAGATGGTGGGAAACAAATGACGTGCCGCCGGGCGCGCGGCTGAGATGGCGGCAACGCGCCCAATTCCCGTGAACGAGCCCTGTTCACGGAAGTGCGCCGATCAATCACCCCGCCCTACTCGCCCGCACCGGCGTACCGTCGTGGAACATCCCGACCGCGGCGCTCGCCAGCGCGCCGAGCGTCAGCTGCACCGCGCCGAACACAGCGGCGGCGGCGCCTGCGTTGTGCGGGTATCGATGCATCAGGTGGGTCGTGCAGTTCGCCGACAACAAACCCACCACGCCGACCACGAAGAACAAACAGCCGACAATCGACCACAAGCCCCCAAAACCGGGTGATACACACGAACGCCGTTGCGAGCGCTGCGATCACGCTGACAAACGACGCAATCGAAATCAGTTTCAGCGATCCCAGTGGCCCGACCAGCCGCGTGTTCGCGACGTTCCAGCCGATGATCCCGATAATGTTCAGCCCGAAGAAAAACCCGTAGTGCTGCGGCTTCACATGAAAGTAGTCGATATACACAAACGGCGTCGCGGCGATGTACGCGAACATCGAAGCGAACGCCATGCCGCCGCATAGCGTGTGGCCCCACGTGACGGGATCGGTGAGAAGACGCCCGTACGCGGCAAACGATCGCCCAAGCGCTGACGTCGCCCGTTTTTCACGCGGCCAGGTCTCCGGCACCCGCAAATACGTAGTCACCGCGCAGACCGTACTAAACACTGTCAACGTGACGAACACCGCGCGCCAGCCCCCAAGCAGCAGCAACTGGCCGCCAATCACTGGTGCCAGCAAGGGTCCGATCGACGTGACGATGACAAGCATCGAAAGCACGCGGGCCGCATCGGAAGAAGCGTGGGCGTCGCGTGCAATCGCCCGTACCAGCACCGACGCCGAGCCCGCGCCGAGCGCCCGCAAGAAGCGCAGGATAACCAGCGAATCGATGGAAAACGACAGCGCGCAGCCCACGCTCGCGAGCGTGTACAGCACAATGCCGCCGAGCAGCACTGGCCGGCGGCCGTAGGCGTCGGAGAGCGGGCCGTACACCAGTATGCCGAGCGAAAAGCCCAGCATGAAACTCGTCAGCATGATCTGCGCAGCGCTTGATGATTTCGGGCATGAGAAGCGAAAGGGAGCTTGAGGAAAAGCGCGGTTTCCGGGACTGGCGAGCGATGACGGGCAAGCGACAAGTAGCGAAACGAACACGCATACGAATGCGAAAAACCTCGCAACGGCCACGTCCGGCTTGCAGGCGAACGGCTTAAACGAAACCTTAAAACAGTGTGTACTGTACGCGCCCCGCTTTCACAAGCCTCGTGCCGTCCTTTCGATTGTGGCCCCGGGACGGAGCGTCGCGGGCTGAAGCCAGGCGACTCCGGTACAATTTCGTCTTGATTTCCGTCAGCCGCGAGCGACGCGCCGCATCCCGCCGAATCCGATCCCAGCGCTGATCCAGGCTTGATCGTTGCCAGCGGCCGCAGTCCTCTCCAGCCAAACCCGTCATTCAGCGCAGGCCCTGTCATGTCCAGAAATGAAGCTCTCTTCGAACGCGCCCAGAAAACCATTCCCGGCGGTGTGAACTCGCCGGTGCGCGCATTTCGCTCGGTCGGCGGCACGCCGCGGTTCATCGAACGCGCGTCAGGTCCGTATTTCTGGGACGCCGACGGCAAGCAGTACATCGACTACATCGGTTCCTGGGGGACGATGATCCTCGGTCACGTTCACCCCGAGGTGCTCGAAGCTGTGCAGCGCGTGCTCGCGAACGGGTTTTCGTTCGGTGCGCCGACCGAATCCGAGATCGAGATCGCGGAAGAAATCTGCAAGCTGGTGCCGTCGATAGAACAGGTTCGCATGGTGTCGAGCGGCACGGAAGCGACCATGAGCGCGCTGCGCCTCGCGCGCGGCTTCACGAAACGGGACCGGCTCGTGAAGGTTAAAGGGTGCTATCACGGGCACGCCGACAGCCTGCTCGGGAAAGCGGGGTCGGGGCTGCGACGTTCGGCAACCCGACGTCGGCAGGCGGTCCCGCCGATATCGCCAAGCACACCACCGTGCGCGAATACAACAACGGCGAGCAGCTTGACGAAGCGTTTGCCACGGTCGGCGGGGAAACGCCTCGGG
>LGTG01000237.1 GCA_001190015.1 Candidatus Burkholderia crenata | reverse complement strand
AAACCCCCCCCCGCCCCCAAATTTCTCCCCCCACTTCCCCAACGTAGGCGGGCGTTCCTTCTGGAAAACGACGGTGAACCGGGCTGCACCGCAGCTGCCCGCCGAAATCGCGATGACACCAACTGAAATACAGCTGCTTGATCAGTTGGTTAAAGATACCGCGAAGACTTCAACCGCCGAACCCCTTACACGTTATACCGTCAAACTTGCCCAACTGGGTGGCTATCTGGCCCGAACCAATGATCCCCTCCTCCGGGCAATATCGTTGTCTGGCGAGGATTGGTAAGGCTTACAGATATCCTGCTCGATTTCGAACTCGCCGAAAAATATGGGTAATTGCAAGTCTATTGCGTCTGCGGGTTGATAAACAAATGCTGCACGGTGCTTCGAAAAGGTACTGCGCACTGCGTTTCTGCGCCTGGCTCGAAAGCGCGATTCGCTGCAATTCAGCGCAATCGATGAACGGCGGGGGACGCTTATTATGGCGTGCCCGCCGCCGGATGTTCTAACGCGTGTCTACTTGCCCGGATTCACCTTGCGTCGGCTCGGCCTCGGCCGTCTCCTCGGACGCGTCCGCGTCATTCGCCGTGTCTGCGTCCCCAGTCTTTCTGCTCTTCGCACGCTTGCGGGCCGGTTTGGCCGGCGCGGCCTCTGCTTGCTTCGCCGCTTCGATCGATTCCGCCGATTCTCCTAGCGTAACGATCGATCCATCCGGCAACTCGAACTCCGCGACGAGTACCGGCGTGCCGGCTGTTACCTCGATCCGCATCAGATACGATACACCCAGCCATGCCAATTGCTCGGAGATCAGGTGCGCGCGCAGATGAAACCCCGTCAACGACTTCAGCGCGATGCCCGTTTCCGGCAGCGACTCGCTCGGATGCTGCGGCGTGCCCCACTGGATCAGCGACGGCAGGAGCCCGTCGCCGGCACCTTGCCACGCTGGGAAAGTACCATCGGCGGGAATGGTGAGATCCCACGCGTTAGCCCCTCGCGTCATCGGTACCACGGCCGGGATGCGCTCCGGATATTGCGCTTGCCAGCGCATCAGCACTTTCGGGCGGTTCACCCGCGCGACCCAGTGCACGAGTTGCGGGCCGGCTTCGAGACGTTTTTGCTGCATGGGGTCGTCGAGCGCAAACAGGCGAGGGCGCGGTGTTTCGACGGCCGCCGCGTCCGGGTCGACGGCGATCACGTCGAGATACGCGCCGCCCCACAAGTTCAGCAGGCGATTATGCGTGCGCATGAGCGGATGCGCACCGCCTCCGCTCATCTCGATTCCCAGTTTCGCGGCGATAAAGTCCGCACCTTCTTCCAGCGTACGGGCGGCGATAACGAGGTGGTCGAGTTGTAGCGGATGAGCGGTCATAGCTTAGGTTCAAGCAGTCCTTAGGTTCAAGCAGTCGTTGCAACACCATCATTTAGGTTGCGAATATTAACTCTTCAAACGCCTCGGCTGGTGTCTTCCAATCGAGGGCTTTGCGTGGTCTGCAATTAAGCGCGTTCGCAACTGCGTCGAGTTCTCGCTCGGAGTATCGACTAATGTCGGTGCCTTTAGCAGGCTGTTGAAAAGCGCCCCGTCATGACGACCGAAGCAGTGTTCAAGAGGTTTGCACATGCAATTTGCTGCTGATGCAATTTGCTGCGGAATTGCGGGTTCGCCGAGTGGTTTTGGCAGGCAGTGCGCAGGCACGCCCGCGCCGACGGTGCTCGCA
>LGTG01000236.1 GCA_001190015.1 Candidatus Burkholderia crenata | reverse complement strand
AACAAAGGTTCTTGCATCTCATCCAATCCGCGCATCGCATCCATCACCAAAGATTATGAACACGATATCCATAACGCTTGTCCCTCAAACCCCGCTTACACGGGACCCAATTTCAACAGCCTGCTAAAGGCACCGACATTAGTCGATACTCCGAGCGAGAACTCGACGCAGTTGCGAACGCGCTTAATTGCAGACCACGCAAAGCCCTCGATTGGAAGACACCAGCCGAGGCGTTTGAAGAGTTAATATTCGCAACCTAAATGATGGTGTTGCAACGACTGCTTGAACCTAAGCATATTCCTGTGCTTCGCGTGCGGCTTCCGCAGGTTCCTGCCCGTTGGCGAGCAACGCAGCGATGGTGGACCCGAGCGTGTCGGATAATGCCCACATGCGGTGCTCGGTACGGTCCCACGTGTCCTGCCGGATTTGGCCTTCCTCGCCGTAAAGCGTGTTCACATGCCGATGCGTGCCTGTTTCCGTCGCCCAAGATGTACTCGCAGCCTTGCGACAGCAAATGCGAGATCGCAGCATCGAGCGTGGGCGCTTCGGCGTCGCCGTCAGGCTGCGCGAGCTGCAGGAGCGTGGCGTGATCGGCGACGAGCATGGTGGTTTGCGGCACCAGCAAATCCGCCATCGATTCGCGCAATTCGTCCGTCGCCAGCACGTGTTCGTCGTCGAGCGTGAAGTCGAGTGCGAGGATCAGCGGCACTTCGTCGTAATCGGCGACCACTTCCGCAATGGCGCTGACTGACCACTTCCGCACGCGTTGCCGCGCCGATCTTGAAGGCCGCTACCGGCATATCTTCCAGCAACATGCGGGCCTGAGTGCCAACGGTGTCGGGGTCGAGCCCGGTGACTTCGTCGCAGGTCGCCGAATCGCGCACGGTGTAACCGGTCAGGACAGTCAGCCCGTGGCAGCCCATGCTGGCAAGTGTCCAGCAGGTCTGCCTGCAGGCCGGAGCCGCCCGTGGGGTCGGACAGGCCAAAAGTTAGAACAATATAGGAGGGGTGTCGCTGGGCATCGGAATATTCGTGGGTTCAATCTCTATCGGCTATTCAAGCGGCCAGGCCAGGAGTCGGCTCAATCTGTACGATTATGCGGCCTAAAGTCACGCAAGCACATGAGATAGCCTTTTTTTCGCACCAAAGCGGGTTGATCGATCCTGCAAAACCGGTGCAACGAAGGACCGATACTTGCTGGGAGGGCGTCGCGGGCTGTGTAGTGCTTGAGCAAGCTGTGCCGCCGAGGGGACCGACGATGCTCGAAGCCGTCCGAATATCCCGGCCGATCGGCCAGCGCTGCTGCATTGCTAGGCATCGCGCCGCCAAACCGGTACCATCATGCACTCATTTAACCGATTGCCCGACGCGACATAAGTATGGAATACAGAAACAGAAGCTGGATGTGCCTGATTTGTGGCTGGATTTATGACGAAGAAGCTGGACTGCCCGAGGAAGGAATTGCGCCGGGCACTCGCTGGGAAGACGTTTCAATTAACTGGACGTGTCCCGAATGCGGCGCACGCAAGGAAGACTTCGAATTGGTCCAGATCTGAACAAAGGCTCGGACGTCGTGAAGGAACAACCGCGCCGCATGGATGGGATGCCTTCATGCGGCGCGCCTTGTTTATATGTGGGCAAATAAATAAGTCGTGCGGTTCGCGCGGCTCGACCTTTAGTGATTCGTGGCGCGCATGATGGTCAGTTAGACCACGGTTAGACCAGTGAGCAGGAACGCTTGGTCAGCGAGTTGGCTCGACCCGACTCGACTCTTCCGGCGTGTATCCGGGTTTTATCGCCAGAGGGGATGCGGCGGCATGCATCGGCAAAAATGCACCCGGGTTCGATCAAGATCCATCCGATGCTTGGCGTTGCGCCGCGCATCGGCTCGTGAGCGTTCCATGACAACTCAATCCGGCTTGAGCAACACGTTCCAGGCATTGCCCAATCCGCGCAGGGGCGCCGTGCGGATTGCGGAGATGGCGCTGACCGACGCCCGCCCTGCACGCATTCGTGCGCGAAGGCGACACGCTCGGTGTCCTGCGCCGCGAGATTGGCGCATTGCAGTCGGCCGGCTGGCTGCCGGCGCAACGGTTTGGCGAGACCTTGGTGCTTGTGTCACCGCTTGCCGGGCTCAGCGACAAAAATCGCAACCAGTTCACCGAGGCGCTGCGTGATTTCAGCGCGGCCGTGGAGCGCCGCAATCTGCGTGAGCTTGCCTGCTCCACGCTCCTCTTCGAGCATTATCGCGGGCTGTATGCGCTGATGGCCGCGCATACCCGGGCCGGGCCCGTTTCCTTCGATGACCTTGCGCTCGCCGGCCGCGCCATTCCGCCGGCTACGCTGCGTTCTATTTCCTCCGAGCGCCATGGGTATCGGGCCAGGTAGTCACGCTGCGCGTTCCTGCCGATAAATATATCACGCGATCGAAAATACCGCGTGTGGAGGCTACCGGACCGAGTTCTATCCGACCTACGACTACAAGGCGGTCGCCGAACAGATGCGAGCACAGAACAACAAGTAGCGGGGCGTTTCTCAAGCCCACAAAAAAGCCCGCATCGTTGCCGGTGCGGGCTTTTTTTGGGGCAAACACCGGGCTCCCGAAGA
>LGTG01000235.1 GCA_001190015.1 Candidatus Burkholderia crenata | reverse complement strand
CCCATTTAACACCTCCAAATTTCGAGATGTTGCAACGATCGGTTGAATTCGCCTCCCCACACTCGAGGCATATAAACGACACGGCGATCACCGGCGCGTTGCGCCCGTGAACTTGAGCGCACACCGTTCGTTACGCGGCTTGAAAAAGGAACTCAGGACCATGGGACAGCGCCATGGCGCCGCCGAAGTGGGTCACAACGGATGGCCAATCGCGTGGTGGATACCGATTTAATAACCGGTCAATGCTGTTCAAACCGCTCAAACCGCTTCTCGATATACCGCTCCTCGCTGACCAGATCCGTGACTCGCGCATGCAGCGGGCCTCTGCGCAGCCATTCGAGCATCAGGTCGACCTGGTTCGCCGGTCCCTGGATCATCGCTTCAACCGATCCGTCCTCCAGGTTGGCCACCCAGCCGCGAACACCAAGCGCATGCGCCCGGCGCACCGTCGCGTGTCGGAACCCCACTCCTTGCACCAACCCCTTCACGTGCACGTGATACGTCTCTATTCGAGTATCCAGGTCCGGACTTGGCATGTTTGCTTCTCCCGATTATTGCTGATTCGCCGCGTCGCCAGATCTGCGCCGAAGGCACACCCCGGCTGACACCATCAGGCCGCATTTTAGACAAGACCAGAAAAACCGGTAGTGCGCATCAGACTACCGCGACCAGGTAGCGCGAAAGCAGCACACGACATCAAGCAACGACCAACGCACCGGTTTGTCCTCACCCCAGCCGGAAGGGCTGTGCACCCTCGGCCGTGTCGTCACCCGCCCGCCGCGCAGACGCGCGAGATTGAGCAACTGGTCGACCATGCGCACCATCCGCATACCGCTGCTCTTGATGCGTGTGCCGATATTCGCCACGTTTTCATCCGGGACAAACCGCGCAAGATATTCCGCCGAGGCAATCACGGCCGACAACGGCGTGCGCAGATCGTGGCCGAGCACGGCCATCAGCATGCGCCGAATATGCGCAACAGCTTGGGGGTGTAAATCCCTTGCAATTACCCATATTTTTCGGCGAGTTGGAAACCGAGCAGGATATCTGTAAGCCTTACCAATCCTCGCCAGACAACGATATTGCCCGGAGGAGGATCATTGGCTCGGGCCAGATAGCCACCCAGTTGGGCAAGTTT
>LGTG01000234.1 GCA_001190015.1 Candidatus Burkholderia crenata | reverse complement strand
ATTGGAAGACACCAGCCGAAGCGTTTGAAGAGTTAATATTCACAACCTAAATGATGGTGTTTCAACGACTGCTTGAACCTAAGGTTCGGCCCTAACCACAACGGATTGCTCTCATGTCTTCGCCCAAACATGCAAAAGTGCTGATTCTCGGTTCCGGCCCCGCCGGCTACACCGCCGCTGTCTACGCGGCGCGTGCCAACCTGTCGCCGTTGCTTATCACGGGGCTGGCGCAGGGCGGTCAACTCATGACCACCACCGACGTCGAAAACTGGCCCGGCGACCCATTGGGCGTACAAGGGCCGGAGCTGATGCAGCGGTTGCTGGAGCATGCCGAGCGCTTCAACACTGAAATTGTCTTCGATCACATCCACACCGCCAAGCTGATCGAACGGCCTATCCGCCTGATCGGCGATTCGGGCGAGTACACCTGCGACTCGCTGATCATTGCGACGGGTGCATCGGCGCAATATCTGGGCGTGCCTTCGGAAGAAGCGTTCATGGGCAAAGGCGTGTCCGCTTGCGCCACGTGCGACGGATTCTTCTACAAGAACGGCGAGGTTGCGGTGATCGGCGGCGGCAACACGGCCGTGGAAGAAGCGCTGTACCTGGCGGGTATCGCCAAGAAGGTGACCGTGGTTCATCTGCGCGACAAGTTCCGTGCCGAGCCGATCCTGATTGACCGCTTGCTCGCGAAGGAAAAAGAAGGCCTGGTCGACATCAAGTGGAACCACGTGCTGGACGAAGTCACGGGTGACGTTTCCGGCGTGACGGGCCTGCGCATCAAAGGCACCGAAACCGGCACGACCAGCGACATTGCCCTGCAAGGCGTGTTTGTCGCGATCGGCCACAAGCCGAACACGGACCTCTTCGTTGGGCAGCTCGAGATGAAAAATGGGTACATCATCACGAACGGCAGCCTGCAAGGCAACGCGACCGGCACGAGCATTCCGGGCGTGTTCGCCGCTGGCGATGTGCAGGATCACATCTATCGCCAGGCTGTGACCAGCGCCGGCACGGGCTGCATGGCCGCTCTCGATGCCCAGCGTTATCTTGAAAGCATCAGCGAAAACCCCGCCGTGCACTCGATGAGCGCAGAAGCGGAACGGTAAGCGGCTGGAAAGGCAGCGCCGTCGGGTCGACACAACGACACGAAGTTCCGCGCCGCCTGAATACGCCCGGTTCGCCGGGGACAAAGAAACGCCGGTCGCGATCCTCTGGATCGGCCGGCGTTTTCGTTTCGACGGCGGGTGAAAACGGCTACGAAAATATCCTCCGCGCCGATTTTTCCTCTTCCCATGTTAAAAAGGGTTTCCGGAGCGGCGTAAGTCGTATTTCGCCGCCGTGCATCTTCTTCCGCCGTGCAATGCCCAAGAAGGCGAATTCAACCGATCGTTGCAACATCGCGAAATTTGGAGGTGTTAAATGGGGCGACCGCGAGGCTG
>LGTG01000233.1 GCA_001190015.1 Candidatus Burkholderia crenata | reverse complement strand
CCCAACTGGGTGGCTATCTGGCCCGAGCCAATGATCCTCCTCCGGGCAATATCGTTGTCTGGCGAGGATTGGTAAGGCTTACAGATATCCTGCTCGGTTTCGAACTCGCCGAAAAATATGGGTAATTGCAAGGCTCGGGCCTCGCTTACAAGCTCGAGTATGTGGACGAACTCGCGCCGGAAGACAAAGTGTTCGAGTCGGCGCGCGTGAAGATCATTGTCGATCCCAAGAGCCTGGCGTATATCGGCGGTACCGAGCTGGATTTCGCGCGCGAAGGGCTGAACGAAGGATTCAAGTTCAATAACCCGAACGTGAAGGACGAGTGCGGTTGCGGCGAATCGTTTCGCGTATAGCGCAGCGCAAGAACAGCAAAGAGGCGGCGCGTGCCGCCTTTTTCTTTAGTGCCGCGGGTTTAGACGCCTCTCTTATCCCTGCTTCCGCTCATTCTCACTCATCTTCAACATGGCAACGCTCAACGACAGTCACTTCGACCTGTTCGACCTTCCGCCGACTTACGCCATCGATACGAAAAAGCTCGATGATGCGTACCGCACGGTGCAGGCACAGGTCCATCCCGATCGTTTTGCCGCCGCTGGGGACGCGCAAAAACGTGTCGCGATGCAGTGGGTCACGCGGGCAAACGAGGCGTTACCAGACGCTGCGCGATCCGCTGAGGCGCGCCACGTATATGTTGTCGCTGCGCGGCGTGCATGCCGATGCAGAGAACAACACCGCGATGGAACCTACCTTCCTGATGCAGCAAATGGAATGGTGCGAAAATATAGAGGACGCGGCGGACGCCAAAAATCTTGGCGTGCTCGAAGCCTTGCTTAATGGACTGCGCGATCAGGAACGCATCCGCTTCGAAAAACTGGCGGCGCTGATTGACAGTCACGCGGACCATGCGGCGAGCAAAGCCGTGCGTCAGTTGATGTTTATAGAACGCGTGGCGAGCGAGATCGGCGTGCAGATCGAGAAGCTCGATTAGGTTCGATTCAGTTCGACCAAAACCAGACGACACCAACCCCCCAATAGATCAACGATGGCTTTACTGCAAATTTCAGAACCCGGCGGCTCCGGCGACGCATCAGCGGCGGGTAGCCGTGGGTATCGATCTCGGTACGACCAATTCGCTGGTTGTCGCCGTGCGCAACAGCGGTGGCCGAAGTGCTGCCCGACGAAGACGGTCATTACCTGCTGCCGTCGGTGGTCCGGTATCTGGAGAAGGGCGGCCGGCGCATCGGCCGCGTGGCGAAGGAAGAAGCGGCGCTCGATCCACGCAACACGATTGCGTCGGTGAAGCGCTTCATGGGCCGTGGCAAAAGCGAAGTGGAAGGGGCGTAAAACGCGCCGTACGATTTCGTCGATGCACCGGGCATGGTGCAGATTCGCACCGTCGACGGCGTGAAAAGTCTGGTGGAAATATCGGCGGAAATCCTGGCGCCGCTGCGTTATCGCGTGGAAGACACGCTTGCCGACGAGCTGGTTGGCACGATGATCACTGTACCCGCTTACTTCGATGAAGTCCAGCGGCAAGCCACGAAAGACGCCGCGAAACTCGCCGATTTGAACGTGCTGCGTTTGCTGAACGAGCCGACCGCTGCGGCGATTGCATATGGGCTCGATAACGCATCGGAAGGTTTGTATGCCGTGTATGACCTGGGCGGCGGCACCTTCGATCTGTCCATTCTCAAGCTCACCAAAGGCGTGCTCGAAGTGCTTGCAGCGGGTGGTGATTCAGCGCTCGGCGGCGGCGATTTCGATGCGGTGCTGTATCGGCACGTGCTGGTGAAAGCCAAGGTGGCGCCGGCTACGCCGGAAGATGTGCGTTTGCTGTTGGACCTTGTGCGAACCGCCAAGGAAGCGCTGTCGGATGCACCGGAAGCCACGACCAGGCCACCTTGTCGGATGGCCAGCAAATCGATCTGACAGTCACTGAAAGCAGCGAATTCAACCGGTCGTTGCAACATCTCGAAATTTGGAGGTGTTAAATGGGGCGACCGCGGAGCTGGAGCTCGCAACAAACCGGGAGGCCAATGATGCCATCGCCGGGCAGGCCAGGTGTCAGTTTGAGACGAAGCAAGCGTTCTGGAAATTTATTGCCGAGGGAATGGAAAGTGACGCTGCGGCGCTGGCCTGCGGCGTGTCACAACCGTTGGGTCCGCGATGGTTTCGCGAAGCCGGCGGCATGCCGCCGATTGAGTTGGTGCCTCGCTCGGGCCGATACCTATCATTCTCAGAACGTGAGGAGATTGCGCTGCTGTGGGCTCAAGATTACGGGATTCGAGAGATCGCACG
>LGTG01000232.1 GCA_001190015.1 Candidatus Burkholderia crenata | reverse complement strand
GAAGCGCGCGAGAACGTCGCGAAGCTGGTCAATTGCGACCCGCGCGAAATCATCTGGACGTCGGGTGCCACCGAATCGGACAACCTCGCCATCAAGGGCGCGGCGCATTTCTACAAGAGCAAGGGTAAGCACATCATCACGGTGAAGACCGAGCACAAGGCCGTGCTCGATACCTGCCGTGAACTCGAACGAGAAGGTTTCGAAGTCACTTACCTGGATGTCAAGGACGACGGTTTGCTCGACCTGGACAAGCTTCAGGCGGCCATCCGCCCGGACACCATCCTGGTCTCGGTGATGAGCGTGAACAACGAGATCGGCGTGATCCAGGACATAACCGCGATCGGTGAGATCACGCGTGCGAAGGGCATCGTATTTCACGTCGATGCGGCGCAAGCCACCGGCAAGATCGAGATCGATCTGCAAAAGCAGAAGGCTGACCTGATGTCGTTTTCGGCGCACAAGACGTATGGTCCGAAGGGTATCGGCGCGTTGTTTGTGCGTCGCAAGCCGCGCATTCGTATTGAAGCGCAAATGCACGGTGGCGGTCACGAGCGCGGCATGCGCTCGGGCACGCTGGCTACGCATCAGATTGTCGGCATGGGTGAAGCGTTCCGGATTGCGCGTGAAGAAATGGCGACGGAGAACGAGCGCGTGCGCATGTTGCGCGACCGCTTGCTGAAGGGTTTGTCGGAGATGGAAGAGGTCTATGTGAACGGCGGCATGGAAACCCGTGTGCCGCATAACCTCAACATCAGCTTCAATTTTGTTGAAGGCGAATCGCTGATCATGGCAGTGAAGGACGTGGCAGTGTCGTCGGGTTCGGCCTGTACATCGGCTTCGCTGGAACCGTCTTATGTGCTGAGGGCGCTCGGTCGCAACGACGAACTCGCGCACAGCTCGATCCGCTTTACGGTCGGCCGCTTCACGACCGAGCAGGACGTCAATTACGTGATTAATTTGCTCAAGGGCAAGATCCAGAAATTGCGCGATCTGTCGCCGCTTTGGGAAATGCATAAGGACGGTATCGACATTTCGTCGATCCAGTGGGCTGCGCATTAAGCGCCTCTGGCCGCTCGATGGCGGTTTATTTGCGTTCACGGTAGAACGCACTCGCATACGAATTCAAGGAGTTTGATCATGGCTTATAGCGACAAGGTTCTGAACCACTACGAAAACCCGCGCAACGTCGGCTCGTTCGGCAAGGACGACGACGACACCGTCGGCACCGGCATGGTCGGTGCGCCGGCATGCGGCGACGTGATGAAGCTGCAGATCCGCGTGGGCACGGACGGCGTGATCGAAGATGCGAAGTTCAAGACGTATGGCTGCGGTTCGGCTATTGCCTCCAGCTCGCTCGTGACCGAGTGGGTGAAGGGCAAGACGCTGAATCAGGCGCTGACGATCAAGAACACGCACATTGCTGAAGAACTGGCGCTGCCTCCGGTGAAGATTCACTGTTCGATCCTGGCCGAAGATGCAATCAAGGCCGCCGTTGCTGACTACAAGCAACGTCATGGCTCGGGCAACGACGGAAGCTGCTCCCGGTAGAAGAGAAGCAACACGCGGTTTAAGCGGGCAGGTAATCAGCAATCAGGTTTCGGGAAGAGCGCTTGGGTGATCAGTTAGCCGATCAGTTAGCTTTAGGCGCTCTGGTTTTCGATTCAAAGCAAGGCTGCAGCGTGGCGGCCGGAGAAACGGTTGACTCCGGACGAGTGGCTGCTGATGAGAGACTATGGCAATCACGTTGACGGACAAGGCAGCACAACACGTGCAGAAGTATCTGGTTCGACGCGGCAAGGGCGTTGGCCTGCGCGTCGGCGTGCGCACAACCGGCTGCTCGGGCCTCTCTTACAAGCTCGAGTATGTGGACGAACTCGCGCCGGAAGACAAGGTGTTCGAGTCGGCAGGCGTGAAGATCATTGTCGATCCCAAGAGCCTGGCTTATATCGACGGTACCGAGCTGGATTTCGCGCGCGAAGGGCTAAACGAAGGATTCAAGTTCAATAACCCGAACGTGAAGGACGAGTGCGGTTGCGGCGAATCGTTTCGCGTATAGCGCGGCGCAAGAACAGCAAAGAGGCGGCGCGTGCCGCCTTTTTCTTTAGTGCCGCGGGTTTAGACGTCTCTCTTATCCTTGCTTCCGCTCATTCTCACTCATCTTCAACATGGCAATGCTCAACGACAGTCACTTCGACCTGTTCGACCTTCCGCCGACTTACGCCATCGATGCGAAAAAGCTCGATGATGCGTACCGCACGGTGCAGGCACAGGTCCATCCCGATCGTTTTGCCGCCGCTGGGGACGCGCAAAAACGTGTCGCGATGCAGTGGGCCACGCGGGCAAACGAGGCGTACCAGACGCTGCGCGATCCGCTGAGGCGCGCCACGTATATGTTGTCGCTGCGCGGCGTGCATGCCGATGCAGAGAACAACACCGCGATGGAACCTACCTTCCTGATGCAGCAGATGGAATGGCGCGAAAATATAGAGAACGCGGCGGACGCCAAAAATCTTGGCGCGCTCGAAGCCTTGCTTCATGAACTGCGCGATCAGGAACGCATCCGCTTCGAAAAACTGGCGGCGCTGATTGACAGTCACGCGGACCAGGCGGCGAGCGAAGCCGCGCGTCAGTTGATGTTTATAGAACGCGTGGCGAGCGAGATCGGCGTGCAGATCGAGAAACTCGATTAGGTTCGATTCAGTTCGACCAAAACCAGACGACACCAACCCCCAATAGATCAACGATGGCTTTACTGCAAATTTCAGAACCCGGCATGGCTCCGGCGACGCATCAGCGCCGGGTAGCTGTGGGTATCGATCTCGGTACGACCAATTCGCTGGTTGCCGCCGTGCGCAACAGCGTGGCCGAAGTGCTGCCCGACGAAGACGGTCATTACCTGCTGCCGTCGGTGGTCCGGTATCTGGAGAATGGCGGCCGGTGCATCGGCCGCGTGGCGAAGGAAGAAGCGGCGCTCGATCCACGCAACACGATTGTGTCGGTGAAGCGCTTCATGGGCCGTGGCAAAAGCGAAGTGGAAGGGGCGGAAAACGCGCCGTACGATTTCGTCGATGCACCGGGCATGGTGCAGATTCGCACCGTCGACGGCGTGAAAAGTCCGGTGGAAATATCGGCGGAAATCCTGGCGACGCTGCGCTATCGCGCGGAAGACACGCTTGCCGACGAGCTGGTCGGCGCGGTGATCACCGTACCCGCTTACTTCGATGAAGTCCAGCGGCAAGCCACGAAAGACGCCGCGAAACTCGCCGGTTTGAACGTGCTGCGTCTGCTGAACGAGCCGACCGCTGCGGCGATTGCATATGGGCTCGATAACGCATCGGAAGGTTTGTACGCCGTGTATGACCTGGGCGGCGGCACCTTCGATCTGTCCATTCTCAAGCTCACCAAAGGCGTGTTCGAAGTGCTGCGGGCGGTGATTCAGCGCTCGGCGGCGACGACTTCGATGCGGTGCTGTATCGACACGTGCTGGTGAAAGCCAAGGTGGCGCCGGCTACGCCGGAAGATGTGCGTTTGCTGCTGGACCTTGTGCGAACCGCCAAGGAAGCGCTGTCGGATGCACCGGAAGCCACGATCCAGGCCACCTTGTCGGATGGCCAGCAAATCGATCTGACAGTCACTGAAAGCGACTTTGCCACGCTGACTGAAACGCTAGTGGCCCGCACGTTGACTCCCACGCGCAAGGCCCTGCGCGACGCCAAGGTAGCGCCCGCCGAGATCAAGGGCGTGGTGCTTGTTGGCGGCGCCACGCGCATGCCCATGATCCGCCGCGCTGTGGAAACGTACTTCGGCCAGCCGCCGTTGACCAATCTCGATCCGGATCAGGTTGTTGCGCTCGGTGCAGCGATCCAGGCGGATCTGCTGGCGGAAAACCATCGCGGAGAAGGCGATGACTGGCTGCTCCTCGATGTCATTCCGCTGTCGCTTGGTGTTGAAACCACGGGCGGCTTAACCGAGAAGATCATTCCGCGCAACTCGACCATTCCGGTCGCACGCGCGCAGGACTTCACGACCTTCAAAGACGGCCAGACGGCGATGGCAATCCACGTCGTGCAAGGCGAGCGCGAGCTGGTCTCGGACTGCCGGTCGCTCGCGCGCTTCGAGCTGCGCGGCATTCCCGCCATGGCAGCCGGCGCGGCGCGCATTGGCGTGACGTACCAGGTGGATGCCGACGGTTTGCTGTCCGTGTTCGCGCGCGAACAATTGTCGGGCGTGGAGGCGTCGGTGGTGGTGAAGCCGTCCTACGGTCTCGCCGATGACGACGTCGCGCGCATGCTGGAAGAGAGCTTCACTACCGCCGAAGTCGACATTCGCGCCCGCGCATTGCGCGAGGCGCAGGTCGACGCGCAACGTCTGGTGGAAGCATCGCAGGCGGCGATCGGCGTGGACAGCGAACTGCTGGACGAAACGGAGCGAGCCAACATTGACGCGCTGATCGTCAAGCTCGCGACGGTCACGGGCGGCGACAGTGTCGATGCTATCGAAGCGGCGACGAAAGAGCTTGCCGCGGCCACCGATGAATTCGCTGCTCGCCGCATGAACAAGAGTATTCGCCGCGCGCTCGCCGGTCGCAGGCTCGACGAAGTCTGATTATTCACCGAGCCTCTCACGTACAAAGAACGGAAAGAAATTCATGCCCCAGATTGTAGTATTATCCCACGTGGAATTGTGTCCTGATGGCGCTGTGATCGACGCGGATACGTCGAAGAGCATTTGCGACAACCTGTTGGACAACGGTATTGAGATCGAACATGCGTGCGAAAAATCGTGCGCATGCACGACGTGTCACGTGATCATTCGCGAGGGTTTCAACGCGCTTGTGCCGTCCGAGGAAAACGAGG
>LGTG01000231.1 GCA_001190015.1 Candidatus Burkholderia crenata | reverse complement strand
ATTTCGAGATGTTGCAACGACCGGTTGAATTCGCCAGGTTTGCATCGCGTGCCGGTGCGCTTCGGCGGAGATCGTCCCCGCACACCGCATGATCCCGAGTTCGTGCGCGTCCTTGATGAGGCGCATTTCGTCGAGTACCGGCAGCAAATCAATCGCTTTCGTAGGCGCTTTCACGCCAATCCGGCTTTGCGCCCGAACCGCCGCGAGCCAGCCGCGAACCTGCTCGTCGAGCTCAGCGAAACTGCCGAGCGCGTAGTGCAGCGCGGGGTTATCGGCGAGCAGGCGGGGCATTTCCGTATCGAGTTGATTGATGGGGAACGTCGCGTCGAAACCCAACGCGAGGCGTGCACCTTCAGGGCCGTAGCGGAAACCTTCCCAGGTTTCGCGCTCGGCGTTTTTCTCGCGGCAGAACAGGATGGTTGCAGGCTCGTCCGCCTCGGCGCCGACGCTGAGGACCAACGTTGCTTCCGGTTCGGTGAAGCCCGTCAGGTAATAGAAGTAGCTGTCATGGCGGAACGGGTAGTCGGCGTCGCGGTTGCGCATGACCTCGTGCGCCGTCGGAACGATTGCCACGCCGCCGCCCGATTCCCGCAGCGCCGCGAGAACGCGGTCACAGCGGCTGCGATAAACGTCGATGGCTAATAAGGATTGGGCTTCAGTCGATGAGTTCATTCAGCGATTGTAGCGCTGCCTCAGCGATGCTTCACTCCTTCGCGTCCGGCGCCTGATCGGCGGCGGGTTCCGCTGCTGCCGGTCGATTCCGCACGCTGCCCGCGATCAGGTCGAAGCGGAACAGCCGGCATTCGAGCACGCCGTTGAAGAGCGGTGTTTTCGTCGATTCACGCAGTCGCAGCAATCCCGGCAGTTTTCGATCTGATGTCAGCACGTACGCGCGCCAACCCGGAAAGCGTTGTTTTATCGCGTTGCCGAACGAGATAAAAAACTCCTGGTCGGCGGGATCGGGTTGCGCTCTGATGAATGCGTCCTCGTTTTCGTCGTAACCGCGGTTTTTGGGTTTGCGAAGCTCGCCGCGCGGGCCGCGTCCGCGCACTTCGATCCGCTCGCCGTACGGTGGATTCGCGACCAGGATCCCGGGGGCGTCGGACGGCGGTGTCATATGGCGCGCGTCGATCTGTTTCAGCGAAAGCTCCGGCAAACCCGCGCGTTCGAGATTCGGATACGCCTTGTCGAGCATGTCGCCGGAAATGTCGCTGCCGTAGATCTGGATGTCCGCACGCG
Source organism: Candidatus Burkholderia crenata (assembly GCA_001190015.1). GTDB lineage: Bacteria > Pseudomonadota > Gammaproteobacteria > Burkholderiales > Burkholderiaceae > Caballeronia > Caballeronia crenata. Next base: position 1,050 of record LGTG01000231.1, on the reverse strand, counting down.
ATGATTGCGCGGCACGTTTGGCATCGACGGCTGCGCCTTTCAGCTTTTGCCACGCGTTCACATCGTATTGCTTCAGCTTTTCGAAACCGAAACGACGCTCGACGCCCGGCGCAATGTTCAGTGCGACTTGCGCGGCTTCGGCGAGGAAGGTGCCGCTGCCGCACATCGGGTCGTAAAGCGGTGTGCCGGGAGTCCAGCCGGTCAGGCGCAGAATTCCTGCCGCGAGGTTTTCACGTAACGGAGCCGCGCCTTTGTCCAACCGCCAGCCGCGTTTGAAGAGCGGGTCGCCGGAAGTATCGAGGTAAAGCGTGCATTCGTTCAGCGTCAGGAACGCGAAGACGCGGACGTCTGGTTGCGCGGTATCGACGCTTGGCCGGTTACCCATCAACTCGCGCAAGCGGTCGCACACGGCGTCTTTCACGCGCAGGGTCGCGAATTCGAGGCTGCGTAGCGGGGATTTGATCGCGGTGATGTCGACACGAATGGTTTCGTTCGGCGAGAACCATTTCTCCCATTGCTGCTGATACGTGAGTTCGTAGATGTCGTGTTCGCTGCGATATGGGCCTTGGGCCAGTTTCAACAATACGCGGCTCGCGATGCGCGAATGCAGGTTGGCAGCCATGCCGGCGGCCCACGAGCCGCGGAAATGCACGCCGCCGGGGACTTCCTTGCCGGTGCGGAATTGTGAGCCATCTACGTGCTTTGCCCCGATTTCGCCTATTTCGGCCGCAAGCGGGGCCTCGAGACCGCGCGGGCAGGGGACAAACCAGTCGAAAAGGAAAGTAGTGGCCATGGGGCGGTGCTTATTTGGGGATATTGCTTAGGTTCAAGCAGTCGTTGCAACACCATCATTTAGGTTGCGAATATTAACTCTTCAAACGCCTCGGGTGGTGTCTTCCAATCGAGGGCTTTGCGTGGTCTGCAATTAAGCGCGTTCGCAACTGCGTCGAGTTCTCGCTCGGAGTATCGACTAATGTCGGTGCCTTTAGGGAAATACTGTCGGAGCAGCCCGTTAGTGTTTTCGTCAGTCCCGCGCTGCCACGGACTTCG
>LGTG01000230.1 GCA_001190015.1 Candidatus Burkholderia crenata | reverse complement strand
TCATGACGGGGCACTTTTCAACAGCCTGCTAGGAATCATTGGGGGAGTTTCTGCGTATTTTACTATACACTCGCTAAGTCATGCGAATCTGAGCTCTAAACACACCACATGCGAAAAACGCTTCGGTGCCTATAAACAGTCAATCCAAGCAATGCGGAGACGAGAAACCCGATAGCCACAACCATTCGCGATGTCGCGCGCGCAGCCAGTGTTTCGATCGGCACAGTATCACGAGCGCTGAAAAACCAGCCAGGCCTGTCGGAAACCACGCGCGAACGCGTGGTGGTGGAAGCGGCGCGGCAACTTGGCTATGACGCTGCCCAGCTTCGCACCCGAATCCGGCGCGTCACGTTACTGCTGCATCGCCAGCACACTAATTTCGCGGTCAGCCCATTCTTTTCGCACGTGTTGCATGGCTTCGAAGAAGCGTGCCGCGATCGGCGGCTGGTGCCGTCGGTACTGACCGCCGGTCCAACGCACGATCTTGCCCAGCAGATGCGCCTTCACGCACTGGACGCCGTAGCGGTCGCGGGATTTATCGAGCCGGAGCTGCTTGCTCATCTGCGCTCCATGAACCGGCCGGTCGTGTTGATGATCGATTTGCGCGCGCCGGGTTTCCGCTCCGTGAACGTCGACAACGCCCGCGGCGGCGCGCTCACCATGCAACATCTGTTCGCACTCGGGCGCAGGCGGATTGCGTTCATTGGCGGATCGTTGGCGCACTACAGCATCTCGCAGCGAGCAATGGGTTACCGGCTGGCGTACTTCGAAGCAGGTTTGTTCTTCAATCCGACGCTCGAGGTCACCACACAGCCGGCTATAGACGCCGACGTGGCCGCCGCCGACGCCATGGAACGCCTGATCGCTCAAGCGCGTACGCAATCCACACCGCTGCCCGACGCCGTTTTCGCCTATAACGATGCAGCGGCCCTCGCTGCCATGCGCGTCTGTCTTGCGCACGGTTTGCGGGTACCGGAAGACATCGCATTTGTCGGTTTCGACGATATACCCGCCGCCCAAAGCACGCCGCCGCTCACCACGGTCACGGTCGACAAGGAAGCGCTGGGGCGGCGCGGGGTGAAATTGCTGCTGGAAACCGCGCAGAGCCACGATGATGCGAATACCATCGACACGCTCGTGCCCGTGCACCTGATCCCTCGCGTCAGCTCGGCCATAACACGGACACAAACATCGGTATGAACTCAACCGCTCTGAACGTGGCGGGTCCAGCAGAACCGGACTTTCGCAGCCGCGATTTCCTCCTCGATCACGTTCGTCACACACTTGCGTTCTACGCACGAACCGCCCGCGACAACTCGGGCGGTTTTTTTCATTTTTTCAAGGACGACGGCACGGTCTACGACCGCACCACACGTCACCTTGTCAGCAGCACGCGCTTTGTCTTCAATCACGCGATGGCCTTCCGTCACTTCGGCGGACAACAGCATCAGGACAACGCCCGTCACGCGTTTGCGTTCCTGCGCAACGCGCATTGGGACGCGGTAAACGAAGGCTACGACTGGGAAATCGAATGGCGCGACGGCGCGAAACGCACGCTCAACGGTACGCGGCATTGCTACGGCCACGCGTTCGTTTTGCTGGCGTGCGCGCACGCGGCAATGGCGAGTATTGACGAAGCCAAACCGTTGATCGATGAAACCTTCCAGTTGATGGACAAGCATTTCTGGGACGCGGGCGCCGGCCTGTACGCCGATGAAGCCACGCCCGACTGGCAGTTGTCGCCGTATCCGCGGGCAGAACGCCAACATGCACGCAACCGAAGCGCTGCTGGCCGCGTACGAGGCGACCGGCCATGTGCTGTAACCGGCCATGTGCTGTATCTGGATCGCGCGGAAAAAATCGCCGGCAACATCACGTTGCGCCAAGCGCGGTTGAGCCATGGCCTGGTCTGGGAGCACTTCCGCGCCGACTGGTCGGTCGACTGGCACTACAACGAATCCGACGACAGTTCCAACATCTTCCGCCCGTGGGGTTTTCAGCCCGGGCATCAGACCGAGTGGGCGAAGCTGCTGCTGATCCTGGAGCGGCATCGGGCGTTGCCGTGGCTCGCGCCGCGATCGAACTATTCAACGCGGGCTTCAACCGCGCATGGGACGACCAGCACGGCGGCCTGTATTACGGCTTCGGCCCCGGCAACTCGATCTGCGATCACGACAAATACTTCTGGCTGCAGGCCGAGACCTTCGCCACCGCTGCGCTGCTCGGCAAGCGCACCGGCCTGGAGCGATTCTGGGATTGCTACGACGAGCTCTGGCGGTATAGCTGGGCGCATTTCGTCGATCACGAATACGGTGCGTGGTTCCGCATCCTGACCTGCGACAACCGCAAGTACGGCGACGAAAAGAGCCCCGCCGGCAAGACCGATTACCACACGATGAGTGCGTGCTACGAAGTGCTGAACGCGATAAACGAAACGCAGCCGACACGCTGCAAAGCCGCGACGCAACGAAAGAGACGAGCTAAACGGTGAGCACGATGACTTCCAATTCAACCTTCCCCCAATTCGTCTCCGCCGGCGACATCCTGACCGACCTGATTCGCACCGGCCCGTCCGACTGGCTGTCGCGCCCGGGCGGCGCGGGTTGGAACGTCGCGCGCGCGGTCGCGCGTCTCGGTTTGCCGACGGCATGTGCCGGTTCGCTCGGCACGGACAATTTCTCCGATGACATCTGGAACGCGAGCGTCGTGGCCGGCCTCGACATGCGCTTCATGGAGCGCGTCGAGCGGCCACCGCTGCTGGCGATCGTCCATAAGACGCAGCCGCCGACCTATTACTTCATGGGTAAAAACGGCGCGGATCTCGCGTTCGATCCCGCCCTTCTGCCGTCCGGATGGATGAACGCAGTGAAATGGGCGCACTTCGGCTGTATAAGCCTCGTTCGCCAACCGCTTGGCGACACGCTTGCGCACCTCGCCGCGCAACTGCACGAGCACGGCGTAAAGATCAGCTTCGACCCGAACTATCGAAACCTGATGGAGCATGGTTACGAACCGACCTTGCGCAAGATGGCGGCGCTTGCAGACCTGATCAAAGTCTCGGACGAAGACCTGCAAAAGCTCTTCCCATCCATACCGAACGAAGCCGACGCCATCGCAGAAATCCGTGCAATGAACCCTCAAGCCACAGTGCTTGTCACACGAGGATCGGCTGAAGCTACGCTGCATGTAGGCGACGAAAGCTGGCAGGCACGCCCGCCAAAAGTCGATGTCGCCGATACGGTCGGCGCCGGCGACGCATCCATTGGCGGCTTGCTCTACAGTTTGATGGCACGCCCCGGCGGCTGGCCGGACCATCTGTGTTTTGCACTGGCGGCAGGTGCGGCGGCATGCCGGATGTCGGGGGCGCATTCGCCTTCGCTGGAAGAAGTCGAGGATTTGCTGGCCTGACATTCAGATCTCATTCATGACAGCCGCCCGGCAATGAGAGACTGTCACACGCGCGATAAATGCGCGTGCTAGCATCGTTTCAACCTTTGCCGGAGGTGCATCATGGAAGACACGATCTACACGAAAGGCATTTACACCGCGACCATCGGCGCCCACGCCGTAGGCGGCGGCCAGTTTCGAGGTGTTGTCACGTTGGTGCGGGACGACGGTGAGGACGGCGAGGATTCCGAGCCGAAACAGTACGACGTCACGGCCACCTCGCTGTCCGAAGAAGAAGCACTGGAAGAAGCCCGCGCGCGCACCGAATCCTCGGCGAACTCGAGTTGTAAAAAACGGCGGCGCGGAGAGTGCTCGCCGCCGTTGTCGCTTGAACGGGAGAACCACGGCGAATTCAACCGGTCGTTGCAACATCTCGAAATTTGAAGGTGTTAAATGGGGCGACCGCGGGGTTGGGGTTCGCAACAAACCGGGAGGCCGATGATGCCATCGCCGGGCAGGCC
>LGTG01000229.1 GCA_001190015.1 Candidatus Burkholderia crenata | reverse complement strand
ACGCGGGCTTCAACCGCGCATGGGACGACCAGCACGGCGGCCTGTATTACGGCTTCGGCCCCGACAACTCGATCTGCGATCACGACAAATACTTCTGGGTGCAGGCCGAGACCTTCGCCACCGCTGCGCTGCTCGGCAAGCGCACCGGCCTGGAGCGATTCTGGGATTGCTACGACGAGCTCTGGCGGTATAGCTGGGCGCATTTCGTCGATCACGAATACGGTGCGTGGTTCCGCATCCTGACATGCGACAACCGCAAGTACGGCGACGAAAAGAGCCCCGCCGGCAAGACCGATTACCACACGATGAGTGCGTGCTACGAAGTGCTGAACGCGATAAACGAAACGCAGCCGACACGCTCCGGTAAAGCCGCGACGCAACGAAAGAGACGAGCTAAACGGTGAGCACGATGACTTCCAATTCAACCTTCCCCCAATTCGTCTCCGCCGGCGACATCCTGACCGACCTGATTCGCACCGGCCCGTCCGACTGGCTGTCGCGCCCGGGCGGCGCGGGTTGGAACGTCGCGCGCGGTCGCGCGTCTCGGTTTGCCGACGGCATGTGCCGGTTCGCTCGGCACGGACAATTTCTCCGATGACATCTGGAACGCGAGCATCGTGGCCGGCCTCGACATGCGCTTCATGGAGCGCGTCGAGCGGCCACCGCTGCTGGCGATCGTCCATAAGACGCAGCCGCCGACCTTATTACTTCATGGGTAAAAACGGCGCCGATCTCGCGTTCGATCCCGCCCTTCTGCCGTCCGGATGGATGAACGCAGTGAATGGGCGCACTTCGGCTGTATAAGCCTCGTTCACCAACCGCTTGGCGACACGCTTGCGCGCCTCGCCGCGCAACTTCGCGAGCACGGCGTAAAGATCAGCTTCGACCCGAACTATCGAAACCTGATGGAGCATGGCTACGAACCGACCTTGCGCAAGATGGCGGCGCTTGCAGACCTGATCAAAGTCTCGGACGAAGACCTGCAAAAGCTCTTCCCATCCATACCGAACGAAGCCGACGCCATCGCAGAAATCCGTGCAATGAACCCTCAGGCCACAGTGCTTGTCACACGAGAATCGGTTGAAGCTACGCTGCATGTAGGCGACGAAAGCTGGCAGGCACGCCCGCCAAAAGTCGATGTCGCCGATACGGTCGGCGCCGGCGACGCATCCATTGGCGGCTTGCTCTACAGTTTGATGGCACGCCCCGGCAGCTGGCCGGACCATCTGCGTTTTGCACTGGCGGCAGGTGCGGCAGCGTGCCGGATGTCGGGGGCGCATTCGCCTTCGCTGGAAGAAGTCGAGGATTTGCTGGCCTGACATTCAGATCTCATTCATGACAGCCGCCCGGCAATGAGAGACTGTCACACGCGCGATAAATGCGCGTGCTAGCATCGTTCCAACCTTTGCCGGAGGTGCATCATGGAAGACAAGATCTACACGAAAGGCATTTACACCGCGACCATCGGCGCCTACGCCGTAGGCGGCGGCCAGTTTCGAGGTGTTGTCACGCTGGTGCGGGACGACGGTGAGGACGGCGAGGATTCCGAGCCGAAACAGTACGACGTCACGGCCACCTCGCTGTCCGAAGAAGAGGCGCTGGAAGAAGCCCGCGCGCGCGCGCACCGAATCCTCGGCGAACTCGAGTTGTAAAAAACGGCGGCGCGGAGATTGCTCGCCGCCGTTGTCGCTTGAACGGGAGAACCACAATGCCTGAACAACTCCTCCTCTACGGCGTCTACTCTATCCATGTGCGGCCCATTGAACTGCAGGGGACGCGCTGGGACGCCGAATACGAAATCCGCCACCTCGATAAAGCCGTGCAGGCGTGGAAAACGGTTAGCAGAGGTAACGGCTTGTCGAGTCCCACTGACGCGATCAACGCCGCGCATGTGCAAGCTGTCTCGGATATTGAAGCCGGTGCCGGCATTCCAAAGCCCAAGACCTTCCCTTGAGCCCTTAGTCGTATAGCCTCAGGGCTTCGACTTGCCGCCGTGTCCGTCTGCTGCGAGGCGGCTGACGGCATCTCTGCGCTCCCTGTTTATCGATCGATGCCGCGCGTTCGTGTGCCTCTCGCGACGTAGCGCGCGACGTAATCCGGCAACACGCCTCCCGGCCCGATCAGCTTCGCCATATAGGCTATCTACAGCGTGCTCGAGACGAGGATATCGGCGGCGGTAAAGCGTTCGCCTAGTAGCCAGGGACCCTCGGCTAGCGCCGATTCGATCGCCTTTTCCACGCGGCCCAAGTCGCCTCAGCCGAAACTCACGCTGTTGCTCGGTGCGCCCGTCATCCGTTCCGCCATTGCCGGTTCGAGACAGGCGCCCGTGAAAAACATCAATTGGAGGAAACGGCCTCGCAACGGGTCGTTAACCGGAACGCCGAGATTGGCTTTGCGGGTATTTATCGGCGAGATAGAGCGGCGAATTCAACCGGTCGTTGCAACATCTCGAAATTTGGAGGTGTTAAATGGGGCGACCGCGGAGTTGGGGTTCGCAACAAACCGGGAGGCCGATTATGCCATCGCCGGGCAGGCCAGGTGTCAATCAGTTT
>LGTG01000228.1 GCA_001190015.1 Candidatus Burkholderia crenata | reverse complement strand
ACTCGCCCTTCGGGCTCCTTCCGACGCACCCGAGACCTGCTTATCAAGCACCTTTGCGGCTCGTCAAAAGACCGTTCTGCAGAACAAGATCAAATCGTTTCGCATTTCTGATCGACGCCGCCATCTGGCGTCGCTTTCTGACCGTCGTTCACACCATCGGCACTTCATCGTTCTGGCCGAAGGATACAAGACGCTTGCGACATAGATCTTTGATGCCGACGATCCGAACGCCTATCGGGATGTCGTGTTTGGCGTAGTCGGTTCCCTTCTGTATCACTTCGAGAAGACGCCCCAGGGAGGTTACGTTCTAGTAGGCTGTTGAAAAGTGCCTCGTCATGACGATCGAAGCAGTGTTCAAGAGGTTTGCACATGCAATTTGCTGCTGAATTGCGGGTTCGCCGAGTGGCTTTGGCAGGCAGTGCGCAGGCACGCCAACCCGGCGCCGTACGGTGCTCGCACCATGGCGGCTCATTGCAACGCTCCTTGTGGCACCACGCTTGGCATTCGGGCCATGCGGGTCAG
>LGTG01000018.1 GCA_001190015.1 Candidatus Burkholderia crenata | reverse complement strand
TGACACCGGAATGAACCTGGCAGTTTGGGCCGGTGTCGGACCTGTTTGTTCGGCGGTAGGTAAAACCTTCTTCTACCGCATTCCGACTCTTGCGTTACCCCCTTAAGAAACGAGCTGCACCGGGCGCGTCTGCACTCGCCCTTCGGGCTCCTTCCGACGCACCCGAAACCTGCTTATCGGCACCTCTGTTGGTCGTCAAAAGACCGTTCTGCAGAACAAGATCGTTTCGCATTTCTGATCGACGCCGCCATCTGGCGTCGCTTTCTGACTGTTGTTCACAACGTGTGAAGGGTCTCATTATGCAGCGGTTTTATGCCCCGCGATGAAACATTTTCAAGAGTTAGCACGGTAGAATTGTGGCAACTTGTTCGATAAGCAATTGCGGTCGTTTAATCATCGATTCACAAAAATTAGGGTCTATTCGTGCGTCTTCGCAGAAAAACGTAGATTTTGTGGTTGGTTTCAGGCGGAATCGATGTGTTTCGGAGTCGTGTTTTTCAGTGTCGAAACGTGGTTTTGGAAGAGCTCACGTTCCGTAGATCTGATAGATGCACGACGCGTCACGTCTCCAAGGGGGCGTGGATCGAAACATGCGGCATGTGCTTATCAAACAGGTTATGCAGGTTGCGGTACGCGCCCTTTATAAGCGCCGCCGCTTCGAGCCCACTTGCATGATCGTGAATTCCATCCACCTTAGGGGCTTACATGACTAACGAAGCTAACGTTGCAAAGGACCAGGCGTATGTAGTTCCATTCGAGCAGTTGCGAATGACCGACGTCGACATTGTCGGCGGCAAGAATGCGTCACTCGGCGAAATGATCAGCCAGCTCGCCGAAGCCGGCGTGCAGGTGCCCACTGGTTTTGCGACCACGGCGCAGGCATTTCGCGATTTCTTGCATCACAACAACCTGACCGAACGCATCGCCAAACGTCTCGAACTCTTTGACGTAGACGATGTGAAAGCCCTTGCCGAAGCTGGCAAGGAGATCCGTCAATGGATTGTCGACACGCCGATGCAACCGCGCCTCGAAGAACTGATTCGCAAAGGCTTCGACAAACTGCAAAACGGCTTGCCGGAAGAGCTGTCGTTTGCCGTGCGTTCTTCGGCGACCGCTGAAGACCTGCCGGACGCATCGTTCGCGGGTCAGCAGGAAAGCTACCTGAACGTGGTCGGCATTGACGAAGTGCTCGATCGCATGAAACACGTGTTCGCGTCGCTTTACAACGACCGCGCTATTTCGTATCGCGTGCACAAGGGTTTTACGCACGCTGAGGTCGCGTTGTCGGCGGGCGTGCAGCGTATGGTTCGCTCGGACGTGGGCGCGGCAGGCGTGATGTTTACGCTCGATACCGAATCAGGCTTCAAGGACGCCGTGTTCATCACGTCGAGCTATGGCCTGGGCGAAACGGTCGTGCAGGGCGCGGTGAATCCGGACGAGTTCTACGTCTTCAAGACCACGCTGGAACAAGGCAAGTACCCAATCATCCGCCGTTCGATTGGCTCGAAGCTCATCAAGATGGAATTCACGAGCGCTGGCGAAGCTGGCCGCGTGAAGACCGTCGACGTGGCGCACGAGCAGTGTAACCGCTTCTCCATCACCGACGAAGACGTGATCCAGCTCGCGAAGTACGCGGTGGTCATCGAAAAGCATTACCAGCGTCCGATGGATATCGAGTGGGGCAAGGACGGCCGCGACGGCAAGATCTTCATTCTCCAGGCACGTCCTGAAACGGTGAAGAGCCAGGCTGCAGGCAAGGCCGAAATGCGTTTCAAGCTGAAGGGCCAGTCGAACGTTTTGGCAACCGGTCGTGCTATCGGCCAGAAGATTGGTGCAGGTCCGGTGCGCGTGATCCACGGTCCGTCGGAGATGGATCGCGTTCAGCCGGGCGACGTGCTGGTGGCCGACATGACCGACCCGAACTGGGAGCCGGTGATGAAGCGTGCATCTGCAATCGTGACGAATCGCGGCGGACGGACCTGCCACGCGGCCATCATCGCGCGCGAACTGGGCGTTCCGGCAGTGGTGGGTTGCGGCGACGCAACCGATGTGCTGAAGGAAGGCCAGTTGGTGACGGTATCGTGCGCTGAAGGCGACGAAGGCAAGATCTACGACGGCCTTCTCGAAACCGAAGTGACCGAAGTCGAGCGCGGCGAACTGCCCGATATTCCGGTCAAGATCATGATGAACGTCGGCAATCCGCAACTCGCGTTCGACTTCTCGCATCTGCCGAATGCAGGCGTGGGTCTGGCGCGGCTCGAGTTCATCATCAACAACATCGGCGTGCATCCGAGGGCGATTCTCGAGTACCCGAACGTTGATGTGGACCTGAAGAAGACCGTGGAAAGCTTGGCGCGTGGCCATGCATCGCCGCGTGCGTTTTATGTAGACAAGCTGACGGAAGGCATCGCCACGATCGCGGTGGCGTTTTATCCGAAGCCGGTAATCGTGCGCTTGTCCGACTTCAAGTCGAACGAGTACAAGAAGCTGATCGGCGGCTCGCGTTATGAGCCGGACGAAGAAAATCCCATGCTCGGTTTCCGTGGCGCATCGCGTTACATCTCGGAGGACTTCGCCGAAGCCTTCCAGATGGAATGCGTCGCGTTGAAGAAGGTGCGCGAAGAGATGGGCCTCGACAACGTCGAGATCATGGTGCCGTTCGTGCGTACGCTGGCGCAGGCTGAGAAGGTTGTTGGCCTGCTCGGGAAGTTCGGCCTGAAACGCGGCGTGAACGGCCTGCGGTTGATCATGATGTGCGAGATTCCGTCGAACGCGATTCTTGCCGAAGAGTTCCTGCAGTTCTTCGACGGTTTCTCGATCGGATCGAACGACCTGACGCAGCTCACGCTGGGTCTGGACCGCGATTCGGGCATGGAATTGCTTGCAGTCGACTTTGAGGAACGCGACCCGGCCGTGCAGTTCATGCTGAAGCGCGCGATCGAAACCTGTCTGCGGCTGGGCAAGTACGTGGGAATTTGCGGTCAGGGCCCGTCGGACCATCCGGACCTCGCCGAATGGCTTGCGAAGGAAGGTATTGAGTCGATGTCGCTGAATCCGGACACGATCATCGACACATGGAAGACCCTGGCAAAGGCCTTGAATAAGTAAGCGCGATAAGTAAAACATGTGGCTGTATCGAAAGGATATCAACCTTTCAAAACAGTAAGCGCGCTATAATACATTGCAATTACCCATATTTTTTCGGCGAATTCGAAACCGAGCAGGATATCTGTAAGCCTTACCAATCC